>NZ_JBNXUM010000008.1:0-238564 GCF_050563545.1 Falsiroseomonas sp. HW251 | reverse complement strand
AGCGTAAAGTTGGGGGGCCGGGTACCGGAAAGCGGTCACCCCGCCGGGATCACCTTCACCTTCTTCCCGTCGACGCCGAGTGCGACCCTGCCCGCCTTCAGCGCCAGCGCGGCGTCGCCGAAGACCTCGCGGCGCCAGCCATGCAGGGCCGGGACGTCGCTCTCGCCGGCCGCCAGCTTCTCCAGCTCCTCGCTGCTCGCCAGCAGCCGCGGGGCGACGTGATGCGCCTCGGATTGCGCGGCCAGCAGCACCTTCAGCAGCGCGACCAGCGCCGGCGAGGCAACCGGCCCCTTCTCGCGGGGTATCTCGGGCAGGGCGCTCTCGGGCAGGGCGCGGGCCTCGGCGAGGGCGGCCAGCAGCGACACGCCGGACTTGCCCCGGGCGAAGCCCTCGCTGATGCCCCGCGCACGGACCAGCTCGGCCGGGCTTTCCGGCGCGGTCGCGGCGATCTCGAGCAGGGTCTCGTCCTTGACCAGGCGCTGGCGGGGGATGTTGACGCGCTGGGCCTCGCGCTCCCGCCAGGCGGCGGCGGCGCGCAGCATGCCGAGGAAGCGGCGGTTGTGGCTGCGGGGCTTGAGGCGCTCCCACTGCGTCTCGGGGTCGGGGCGATAGGTCGCGGGATCGGCCAGCGCCGCCATCTCCTCTTCCACCCAGCGCGTGCGGCCCTCGCGCTCGAGCCGTTCGGTGAGCGCGCGGTAGATGCGGCGCAGATGCGTGACGTCGGCCGCGGCGTAGGCGATCTGGGCCGGGCTCAGCGGCCGCGCCGACCAGTCGGAGAAGCGGTGCGCCTTGTCGATCGAGGCGCTGGCCAGCGAGCGGGCCAGGCCGTCATAGCTCACCTGGTCGCCGAAGCCCGCCACCATGGCGGCGATCTGGGTGTCATAGATCGGGGTCGGCACGGCGCCGAAGCGCAGCAGGAAGATCTCCACGTCCTGGCGGGCGGCGTGGAAGACCTTGGTGACGGCCGGGTCGGCCAGCAGGGCGCCGAGCGGGGCCAGGTCCATCCCCGGCGCCTGGGCGTCCACCACCGCGACCTCGTCGTCGCTGGCGAGCTGGACGACGCAGAGCTCGGGCCAATAGGTCCGCTCGCGCATGAACTCGGTGTCCACCGTGACGAAGGTCTCGGTGCGGAGCCGGCCGCAGAGCGCGGCGAGGGCGTCGGGGTCCGTGATCAGGACCGGCGCCTCGGCACCGGCCGGGGGGCGGCGGCTCATGGAAACCGGTTTAGACCCTGCCTTCCCCGCGGAAAAGCCGGGCGCGGCGGCGGATGCGACGCGGCATGGCTTGACTTCGGGGGCCGGGGGTGGCGGTTTCGCCCGACCTCCAGGCACTCCGGGACCTCTCATGCACGCCTACCGCACGCACACCTGCGGCGCGCTCCGCGCCGCCGACGCCGGCCAGACGGCCCGGCTCTCGGGCTGGGTGCACCGCAAGCGGGACCATGGCGGGCTGCTCTTCGTGGATCTGCGCGACCATTACGGCCTGACCCAATGCGTGGTGGCGCAGGGCTCGCCGGCCTTCGCGGTGCTGGACGCGATCCGGCCGGAGAGCGTCGTGACCGTGACAGGGGAGGTCGTGCCGCGCGAGGGCTCGACCGTGAACCCGAAGCTGCCGACGGGCGAGATCGAGCTGCGGGTGAAGGAGGTCGCGGTCCAGTCCTCGGCCGAGGTGCTGCCGATCCAGGTCGCTGGCGAGCAGGAATTCCCGGAAGATCTGCGGCTGCGCTACCGCTTCCTGGATTTGCGGCGGGAGAGGCTGCAGAGGAACCTGCTGCTGCGCAGCCAGGTCATCGCGTCGATCCGGCGGCGGATGATCGAGCAGGGCTTCACGGAGTTCCAGACTCCCATCCTGACAGCGTCGAGCCCCGAGGGGGCGCGCGACTTCCTCGTCCCGGCCCGCCTGCACCCCGGCAAGTTCTACGCCCTGCCGCAGGCCCCGCAGCAGTTCAAGCAGCTGACGATGGTCGCGGGATTTGACCGCTACTTCCAGATCGCGCCCTGCTTCCGCGACGAAGCGAGCAGAGCCGACCGTTCTCCCGGCGAATTCTATCAGCTTGACTTCGAGATGTCTTTCGTCACGCAGGAGGACGTCTTCGCCGCGATCGAGCCGGTGCTGGCCGGCGTGTTCGAGGAGTTCTCGGACTTCACCGGCACGAAGCGCGTCGTGACGCCGGCGCCTTTCCCGCGCATTCCCTACGACACCGCGCTGCTCGAGTTCGGGACGGACAAGCCCGACCTGCGCAACCCGCTGCGCATCCGCGACGTGACGCAGCACTTCGCCGGCGGGTCCTTCGGCCTCTTCGCGAAGATCGCGGGATCGGGCGGCGTCGTGCGCGCGATCCCCGCGCCGGGCGCCGGCGGCAACCCCCGCAGCTTCTTCGACAGGATGAACGAATGGGCGAGGGAACAGGGCGCCGGCGGCCTGGGCTACATCACCTTCAGCAACGGCGAGGCGGCGGGGCCGATCGCCAAGAACCTGGAGGCTGCCCGCGTGAAGGCGATCGCGGAGGCCTGCGGATTGGGCCCGAACGACGCCGTCTTCTTCGCGGCGGGCAAGAAGGACGAGGCCGCGAAGCTCGCGGGCCAGGCGCGCACCCGTCTCGGCAACGAGCTCGGCCTCATCGAGAAGGACGCGTATCGCTTCTGCTGGATCACCGACTTCCCGATGTATGAGTTGAACGAGGAGACCGGCCAGGTCGATTTCAGCCACAACCCCTTCAGCATGCCGCAGGGCGAGCTCGAGGCGCTCAACACGATGGATCCGCTAGAGATCAAGGCCTACCAGTACGACATCGTGTGCAACGGCATCGAACTCAGCAGCGGCGCGATCCGCAACCACCGCCCCGACATCATGATCCGCGCCTTCGAGATTGCGGGCTACAGCGCCGAGACGGTGGAGCAGCGCTTCGGCGGCATGCTCAACGCCTTCCGCTACGGCGCCCCGCCGCATGGCGGCTCCGCGCCCGGCATCGACCGCATCGTCATGCTGCTGGCCGACGAACCCGCGATCCGCGAGGTCATCCTCTTTCCTATGAACCAGCAGGCCGAGGACCTCATGATGGGCGCGCCGGCGCCGGTGGATCCGGCGCGGCTGAAGGAACTCTCGATCAAGCTCGACCTGCCGCCGCCGAAGCCTTCCGCCGCGCCAAAGGCGTCCTAACTCAGCATGACCAGCCGAGGAGCCGCGATGACGATCCGCCCCACACGCCGGTTCCTCGCCGCCGCCGCGATCCTGCTGATCGCGGGCGGCGCCGAGGCGCAGAATACCCCTCCGGCGCCTGCCGCGACCCAGGCCCAGAACGGCGTCGCGCCAGAAGCGATCAACGCCGGCGTCGCCCGTCAGGCCGCGCATCGCGCGGCTTATCGCCTCTCCCTGGGCGAGGGCCGCAATTCCGGCATCACCGCCGTCAACGGCGCGATGGTCTTCGACGTGCAGGACGCCTGCGAGGGCTGGGCCACGCGCCAGCGCATGACCATGACCGTCACGGACCGCGACGGGCAGGAGGTCGAGACGGTCTCGGACTACGCGACCTACGAGGCGAAGGACAATTCGCGCCTGCGCTTCTCCCTCACGCAATCCACCGGCGGCGCCGTCAGCCAGCGCGTAGCGGGCGAGGCCGAGCTGAAGCCCGACGGGTCGGGCCTGGTGCGCTACAGCGAGCCCAGCGGCAAGGAGGAGAGGCTGCCCGCGGGCACCATGCTGCCCACGCGGCATACCGTGCTATCCATCGAGACGGCGCGGGCGGGTCGGCGACTGATGGCCGGCCCGCTCTTCGACGGCACGACGGACGAGGGCGCGCAGGACACGACGACGATCATCCTGGGCTGGAACGCGACGCCGGACGCCAATCCGCGCTTCCCTCTGCTGGCCGACCAGGGCTCGGCGCGCATGCGCATCGCCTTCTTCCAGCACGGCAACGCCTCGGGCGGCGCGAGCTCGCCGGACTACGAGGTCGGGCTGCGCTACTACGAGAACGGCGTCGCCGACGACCTGGTGATGGATTTCGGCGAGTTCTCGGTCCGCGGCACGCTGCTGGAACTCACGCCCGTTCCCGGCGGCTGCTGATCACGCCCGCGCGAAAAGGTCCACGATCGCCTCGCGCTCCCTCGTGCGCGTCAATGCGAGCTGCAGCAGCACCCGCGCCTTCTGCGGGTTTAGGTTGTCCGCGTTGATCATGCCCTGCGCGGCATAGCGCCGCGCCGGGAAGGTCCGGCCCGATCCCGCGCGGGAGGACAGCACCACCGTCACGCCCGCCTCCGCGGCTTCCGCCAGCGCAGCGCGCTCCTCCGGCGTGGTGAAGCCTGGTGCGAAGCCCGCCGCGACGATCCCCTGCGCACCGGCGGCGCGGAAGGCGCGGATCGCGACGCCGTCGCTGCCCGCGACGGAGTAGTTCACGTCCACCCGCGGCGGCGTCTCGATCGCGCCGATGTCGAAGCGCTCGCTCGGCGGCAGCAGCCGCGTCGGGCGGCGCCAGTAGCTGATGCGGTCGTTGTCCACGTGCCCGAGCACGCCGACATCCGGGTCGCGGAAGGTCTGCAGCCTTCCGGTCGAGGTCTTGGTGACCTCGCGCGCCGCGTGGATCTCGTCGTTCAGCACCACCAGCGCACCGAGACCCCGCGACTGCGGATCGCCCGCGACGCGCACGGCATCGACGAGGTTCATGTGTGCGTCAGTGGACAGCCCCGTGAAGGGCCGCTGCGCGCCGGTGACGACGATCGGCATGTCGTCGCGCGCGGTCAGCGACAGGCAATAGGCGGTCTCCTCCAGCGTCGCCGTGCCATGCGTGACGACGATGCCGGCGAGATCGGCATGCGCGGCCTTCACCGCCGCGAAACTCTCCAGCAGCCCGCGCCATTCCGCCCAACCGATGGCGGTGGAGGGAATGGTGGCGAAGGGCACGGCGACGACCTCCGCGACCTCGTGCAGCACGGGCAGGCGCGCGACGATCTCCTGGGCCGTCAGGATCGGCAGGCCGGAGGAGCCGTAGTCCTGCGTGTCCAGCGGGCCCACGCCCTGGGAGGCGATTGTACCGCCCGTCGCGACGATCGCGACTTTTGGCTTGGCCATGCGATCCAGACCTCCCCTCCTCGCGAACTACCGTCGCTGCGCCCTGCGGTCATCGCATGGGCGGCCTTCTGGTCATGCCGGGAGTGAGACGGCCGCGCGCCCGCGCGTCAAGCCGGCGCGCCGGATCCAGCGCAGCATCAACAGCACCGCTACCATCATCACCCCCGCGGCCAGCCCGACCCAGATCCCGACCGCGCCGAGGCCCATCGGAAAGGCCAGCACCAGGCCGAGCGGCAGCCCCACCACCCAGTAGCCGATCCCCGTCAGCAGCATCGGCACGGTCGTGTCCTTCAACCCGCGCAACGCACCCGAGGCCACGGCCTGCACGCCATCCGCCAGCTGGAACAGCCCCGCCACGACCAGCAATGTCGCCGCCAGCGCCGCGGTGCCCGCCGCGTCCGCCCGCCCGGCATCGAGGAACAGGCGCGCGATCGCCTCGCCCCAGCCGATCAACGCCACCGCCGCGCCCGCCATGAAGCCGACGCCGAGCGCGATCGCCGCCCAGCCCGCCCGCGCCGCGCCCTGCGCATCGCCCGCGCCGGCCGCGAGCCCGACGCGCGCCGTCGCGGCCTGGCCGATCCCCATCGGCACCATGAAGGTCACCGTCGCGCATTGCACCGCGATGGCGTGCGCGGCGATCGAGGTCGCGTCCAGCCAGCCCATCAGCAGCGCGGCGGAGGCGAAGATCCCGATCTCGAGCAGCATCGAGCCCGCGATCGGCAGCCCGACCGCCACCGTCTCCCGCAGCCGCGCCATGTCCGGCCGCCAGAACCGGCCGAGGATGCGGAAGCGCCGAAGCCGCCGGTCGCGCGCCATCACAGCCAGCAGGCCGAGCAGCATGACCGCATTGGCGCTGGAAGAGGCGAGCCCCGCCCCCACCACGCCCAGCGGTGGCAGGCCGAGCCCGCCGAAGATCAGCCAGGCGTTGAGCGGCACGTTCAGCGCGATGCCGAGCCCCGCCATCGCCATTGCCGGCCCGGGCCGCTGCTCCGCGGCCAGGAACCCGCGCAGCACGACGAAGCCGAGGAAGAAGGGCTCGCCGACCAGCAGCGCGCGGACATACTGCCCGGCCAGCGCGGCCAGCACGGGATCCTGCCCGAGCGCCAGCAGGATCGCCTCGGCCTGCCACATCGCGAGCGTGAAGGGCACCAGCGAGAGCGCGGTCGCCCAGAGCGCCGCGCGCACGTCCCGCCGCATGCCCCGCACGAAGCCAGGCCCCCGCCCGCGGGTCTGCGCCGTCGTCGCCGCGGCCGCCGTCGCTAGGCCGAAACAGGGCGCGATCGCCGCGAAGACGAGGTTCATCCCGAGGGTGGCCGCCGCCAGTTCCTGCGTCCCGACATGGCCGAGGAAGATCGTGTCGGTCAGCGTCAGCGCGAATTGCGAGAGGTTGGTCAGCACCAGCGGCCAGGCGAGCAGCAGCGTCGCCCGGAACTCCGCCCGCCAGGTGCCGGTCGCGTTCATCGCCCGCGTCTAGCCCGGCCCGCATGGAGCACGCTACACACCTCGGGACGTCCATGGATTTGCCCCGATGCAGCGACGACACCTGCTTGCCGCGCCCGCGGTCCTGACCGCTACCAGCCTGACCTCGCCGGCCGAGGCTCAGGCGCCCCGCATCGTCACCGAGGAATTCATGGTGCCGACCGCCGAGGCGGGGATCGAGGTGTTCCTGCGCTCGAAGCGTCCCGAGGGGCTCGCGCCCTCGCCCGGGCGCACGCTGCTGTTCGTGCATGGCGCGACCTATCCCGCGCATACCGCCTTCGACCTGCCGCTCGCCGGTGTGTCCTGGATGGACTACATCGCCGGCCGCGGCTTCGACGTCTGGTGCCTCGACCTGCCGGGCTATGGCCGCAGCACCCGCCCCGCCGCCATGGCCCAGCCGCCTGAGGCCAACCCGCCCCTGGTGCGCGGCGATCAGGCCGTGGCGGCGCTCGCGGCGGCACAGGGCTTCATCCGCCAGCAGCGCGGCGTTGCCCGCACCTCGCTGATCGGCTGGTCCTGGGGCGGATCGCTGGCCGCTCGGCTGGCCACAGAGACGCCGGGCGTGGTGGAGCGCCTCGTGCTCTACGCACCGCTCTGGTTGCGCAGCACGCCGGGGATCGCCGGTTCGGGGGAGGCGCTCGGCGCCTATCGAAGCGTGACGCAGGCGCAGGCGCGGGAGCGCTGGCTCGACGGCGTACCGGAGGCGGCGCGCGCCGCTCTCATCCCGCCCGGCTGGTTCGAGCACTGGGCCGGCGTGACCTGGGCGACCGACCCCGAGGGCATGCGGCGCAACCCGCCGGTGCTGCGCGCGCCCAACGGCGCGCTGCAGGATGGACGGGACTACTGGCAGGCCGGTCGTCCCTTCTACGACCCCGCGAAGGTGACGGCGCCGACGCTGCTCGTCGTCGGCGAATGGGACCGCGACGCGCCGCCTTCCCTCGCGACGACGCTGTTTCCCCTCCTGACGGCAAGTCCGGGAAAGCGGTGCGTCCTGCTCGGCGAGGGCACGCTGTCCATGATGCTGGAGCGGAATCGCGGTGCGCTCTACCAGGCGGTCCAGGTCTTCCTGGAGGAATCGGCCGCCTGAATTTTCCTCCATGATGTCGTTGGATGTCGCCGCTTTATTGTCGGTTTCATCTGTCGGCGTGAGGATACGCGGCCCGGCGTGATTCGGCCGGCTTGGAGGGAAACCGACTCATGCGACTCTTGCGCCGCGGCCTGCCGGCCGCCCTGCTTTCGCTCACTCTGGCAGCGCCGGCGATGGCGCAGTCCCAGGACCCGTCCTTCCGGGTCAACAACCGCACCGGCAACACCATCAACGAGATCTACGTATCCTCGGCCAACGACAATTCCTGGGGCCAGGACCGGCTGGGCGCGAACGTGCTGGCGCCGGGCCAGAGCTTCACCATCCGCCTGCCGCAGGCGCAGTGCCTCAACGACATCCGCATCGTCTTCGCGAACGGCCAGGCGCATGAGCGCCGCCGCGTGGATACCTGCCAGATCACCGACTACAACATGCAGTAACTCGGGCAGGGAACGCCGATCCCCACCCGCCCGCCGCTTGGCTTCACCTGCTCCCTCTCCCGCTTGCGGGGGAGGGTCGGGTGGGGCTAAGCGATCGCTAAAGCGGCAACCGCACGACGAAATTCGCACCGCCGCCTTCCGCGTCCTGCACGGCGATGCTGCCGCCATGGGCCTTGGCGATGGTACGGCACAGCGCGAGCCCCACGCCCGTTCCCTCGCCGTCCCGCTTCGTCGTGAAGAAGGGGTCGAAGACGCGCTCGCGCAGCGTCTCCGGCACGCCGGGGCCGGTATCCCGCACGCTGAGCACCGCATCGCGCCCGTCGCGCCGCAGCGTGACCGTCACGCGCCTCGGCGCTGCGTCGTCCATCCCCAGCACCGCCGCGCGCGCATTGGCGACGAGGTTGCCGACGAGATGCGCGATCTGGTCGGCATCGCCCCGCAGCGGCGGCAGGTCGCGCGCGAGGTCGATGACGAGCTCGATCCCCTGCGCCTGGGCGCCCTCGCCGGCGATGTCGAGCCCGGTCTCCACCGCGCGCGCGAGGTCGATGGGGTCGCGCCTCGGCGGCTTCTGCCGGGCAGAGGCCAGCAGGCTCGACACGATCCGCCCGCAGCGCTCGGCCGCCAGCCGCACCTTCTCCGCGCGGCCGTGCAGGGGCGTGCCCTCCGCCTCCTCGGCCAGCAGCAGCGACTGCGCCGCGACGACGGCGAGCGGGTTGTTGATCTCGTGCGCGACGCCGGCCAGCAGGCTCGCGATCGCCGACAGCCTCTCGTTGCGGCGCAACGCGTCGCGGCTGGCGCGGCGCGCGCGCTCGGCGTCGCGGCGGGCGGTGATGTCGATATAGGTGTTGACCAGCGTGCCGTCGGCGAGGCGCTCGCGCCTGACCTCGATGGTGCGCCCGTCCGGACGCGTTTCCTCGAAGCGGCCGACGGGCGCGGTCATGATCTGCGCGACGCGGGTGGCGATCAGCTCGTCCTCGGTCCGCGTCGCGTCCTCATGCGGGTAGAACTCGGCGCGGCGAAGGCGTTCGCGCACGAAGTCCGCGACCGGCGTGCCGGGGGCGGCGAGATGTTCGGGGAAGCCGTACAGGCGCAGGAAGCCGCGGTTCGCCAGTACCAGCCGCGCGTCGGGCGAGACGATGTTCACGCCGTCCGCGATGCCTTCCAAGATGGCGCGCAGGTGCTGGCGCTGCGCGGCCGCCTCCTCCTCGCGCCGCTTCAGGTCGGTGAGGTCGCGCATGTAGTTGATGAAGGCTCCTGCCGGCTCGCCTGCCCTGCCGAAGGGGGCGCCGAAGGGCGCAAAGGTGTAGCCGATGTAGCGCCTGCCGTTCCGGCGATAGTCCACCCAGCCTTCGAAGGTGACGGTCTCGCCGGCCAGCGCGCGGTCGGAAACCGGCTGCAGCTTCGCCGCGAGATCCGGCCCGACCAGTTCGGTGGTCGTCAGGGTCAGGATCTCCTCCACGCTGCGCCCCGCGAAGGCCGCGAATTCGCGGTTCACGTAGAGGTAGCGGCGGTCGCGCGCGACGACGCAGACCCGCGCCGGCGCGGCGTCCAGGACGCCGCGGAGCAGCGCGAGCTCGCTTTCCGGCGTGCGCGCCTCAGGCGTCGGCGTTGGGGTCGAAGACATAGCCCGCGCCGCGGATCGTCTTGATCACCGCGGGCCGCTCCGGCACCGCCTCGACCTTGCGCCGGATACGCGCGATGCGGACGTCGATGGAGCGGTCGAAATGCTCCTCGCCGCGGTTATGCGCGAGCTCGAGCAGCGTCTCGCGAGTCAGCACGCGGCCCGGCCGCTCGGCGAAAGCGCGGAGCAGGGCGAATTCGCTCGGGCCGAGCGGGATCTCCGCGCCGTCCGCGCCGGTCAGGCGGCGGCCGTCGAGGTCGAGCCAGGTGCGGCCCATGCGCACGCGCTTGCCGTCCGCCACGGGCGCCGGTGCGGCGGGCGGCGGCGTCGCGGCGGGCGCGGGGGCAGGGCCCGGGGCGGCCGGCGGGGGGCCTGCCAGCGCCTGCTGCGTGGCTTCCCGCCGGCGCAGCACGGCGCGAAGCCGCGCCAGGAGCTCGCGCAGGTCCACGGGCTTGGCGATGTAGTCGTCGGCGCCGACCTCGAGCCCGACGACGCGGTCCACCACGTCGCCGGCGGCGGTCAGCATCACGATGCCGATATCGCTTTCCGCCCGCAGCGCGCGGGCGACCGACAGCCCGTCCTCGCCCGGCATGGCGATGTCGAGCACGACGCAATCCGCCGGCCGTTCCGCCAGCAGCCGCTTCAGCACCGCGCCGTCCTCGGCGCGGCGGACATCCATGCCGCGGCGCGCCAGGTATTCCGCCACCGCTTCGCGCAGGTCGGTCTCGTCGTCGCACACGATGATGGCGGCGCTGTCCGCCATGCTGCCCTCCGCTTCTTCTTCCCCGGTTCGGGCGACTCGCGCCACGACACCCCGGCCGGCAGGCGCCATGCAACATGGCGCGAAGCCGTCGTGCAACAGAGGATACCATTCGGCCGGCTCGGTGAAACGTCCACGAAACCTGGCGCCGATAGAAGGACGGCGTCCCCGCTCAAGGAGAACCGCCATGCCCCGCGCCACCGACCACAGCCTCTGGACCGTGCTGCACCGCGCCTGGCTCGCCGCCGCGACGGAGCGG
This sequence comes from Falsiroseomonas sp. HW251, assembly GCF_050563545.1. Lineage (NCBI taxonomy): Bacteria > Pseudomonadati > Pseudomonadota > Alphaproteobacteria > Acetobacterales > Roseomonadaceae > Falsiroseomonas > Falsiroseomonas sp. HW251. The sequence continues at coordinate 227,854 of NZ_JBNXUM010000008.1, read as the reverse complement.
CCGAGCGACCCGCGGCTCGCGGAGGATGCCGGCGTGCCCGCAAGGCCCGCGCCGCGCATCCTGCCGCCGCTGGTCGGCGCCTGGCTGCACTGATCCTCCGCTCGCCCGAGCGTTGACAGGGGGGCCGTCCCGGGCGTCCCCTGCCGCGCCGGGAGGGCAGCATGGCCAGCGACGACCACGACCAGACCAAGAAGAAATTCCGCCTGCGCAGCCAGCGCTGGTTCGACGACCCGTCCGACCCCGGCATGACCTCGCTCTACTGCGAGCGGCAGCTGAATTTCGGCACGACCTTCGAGGAGCTGCAGTCCGGCCGGCCGATCATCGGCATCAGCCAGACCGGCAGCGACATCGCGCCCTGCAACCGCCACCACACCATCCTGTCGCAGCGCATCAAGGAAGGCATCCGCGACGCCGGCGGCGTGCCGCTGGAATTCCCGGTCCACCAGATCCAGGAGACGTTGAAGCGCCCGACCGCGGCGCTGGACCGGAACCTGCAGTACCTCAGTTTGGTCGAGATCCTGCACGGATACCCACTGGACGGCGTCGTGCTGACCATCGGCTGCGACAAGACGCCCGGCGCGGCGCTGATGGCGGCGGCTACCGTCAACATCCCGGCCATCGCCTTCTCCGGCGGACCGATGCTGGATGGCTGGTACAAGGGCCGCCTGGTGGGCTCCGGCACGGTGGTGTGGGAAGCCCGCCGCCAGCTCGCCGCTGGCGAGATCGACAACCGGCAGTTCATGGAGGCGGTGGCCGCGAGCTCCACCTCCTGGGGCCATTGCTCGACCATGGGCACGGCGCTCTCCATGAACAGCCTGGTCGAGGCGGTCGGCATGAGCCTGACGGGCTGCGCGGCGATCCCCGGGCCCCACCGCGAACGCGCGCAGATGGCCTATTGGACCGGCCGGCGGATCGTGGAGATGGTGAAGGAGAACCTGACGCCGTCCGCGATCCTCTCGAGGAAGGCCTTCGAGAATGCGGTGGCGGTGGCGAGCGCGATCGGCGCGAGCTCGAACTGCCCGCCGCACATGATCGCCATCGCGCGGCACATGGGCGTGGAGCACGATCTCGACGACTGGCAGCGCGTCGGCGCCGACATCCCGCTGCTGGTGGATTGCCAGCCCGCCGGCCGCTTCCTCGGCGAGGCCTTCCATCGCGCCGGCGGCGTGCCGGCCGTGATGCGCGAATTGATGGAAGCCGGGCGGCTGCATGGCGACGTCATGACGGTGACCGGGAAGACCGTCGCGGAGAACCTGAAGGACGTCCCGCTCTCGCCTGACCGCGAGGTCATCCGCGCCTATGCCAAGCCGATGAAGGAGAAGGCCGGCTACCTCGTGCTGACCGGCAACCTCTTCGACAGCGCGGTCATCAAGGTCAGCGTCATCGACGAGGACTTCCGGAAGCGCTTCTTTTCCGAGGACCCCGACGTCTTCGAAGGCAAGGCCGCCGTCTTCGAGGGGCCGGAGGACTACCACGCGCGGATCGAGGACCCGTCCCTCGGCATCGACCAGCACACCGTGCTGGTGATCCGCAACTGCGGGCCGGTGGGCTATCCCGGCAGCGCGGAGGTCGTGAACATGCAGCCGCCGGCGGCCCTCATCAAGCAGGGCGTCAAGGCGCTGCCGACCATGGGCGACGGACGGCAATCCGGCACCTCCGGCAGCCCGTCCATCCTGAACGTCACGCCGGAAGCGGCCGTCGGCGGCGGGCTCGCGCTGCTCAGGCATGGCGACCGCATCCGCATCGACCTGAAGAGCCGCCGGGTGGACGTGCTGATCCCGGAGGCGGAGCTCGCCGCGCGCAAGGCCGCCTGGACGCCGCCCAAGCTGCTGAACAAGACGCCGTGGGAGGAGATCTACCGCAACAACGTCGGCCAGCTCGGCACCGGAGCCTGCCTCGAGCCCGCGACGCTGTTCCTGAACATCCTGGAGACGCGCGGCGAGAGCCGGCACAACCATTAGGCTCGGCGTCTCGCCGCGGTTCAGCGGGCCAGGACCGCGACGCGCGGCGGAATGAGGTCCGTGACGAGGCCGGGGCCGGGTGGCATGGCGAAGCCGTCCGGCCCGTCCGCCGCACGCTCGAGGAAGGCCTCGTAGCCGAGCGTCTCCTGCAGGCGCTCCATCACGCGGCGGCAGGCCGTCGCGGCGTCGCCGGCCTGGTCCGGGCCCGCGCAGCGCAGAAGGAAGCTCGCCTCGGCCTCGGGCCCGTATTCCAGCGCCGGCGCCGCCGCCGGGACACCGGGCGCGGTCAGCATGAAGGCCACTACGCGGGGCAGCAGCATCCGGCACAGCCGGGTGGCGCGGTTCGGGTTCGATGGCCCGGGGTGTCCCGGGTGCAGGCGTTCACGCGGCATCGGCAGCGCTCCTTGCTCTCGGCAGGCCCTCATTGGCCTCGGGAGCAAGGATGCCTGGCCCGCATTGCGCGAAGATGCCGCGGCGCGCTGAATCGGGTTTCACGTGCGCCGGCCGGGATTTCACGGATGTCGCCATGGCGGCGCGGTGGGCTTTGACGCCGGCCGATCTCGGCCCATCATGGCGCGAAGGCAGGGAGAAGACGGACGCCATGGTCGGCCAGCGGCTTGCAGGCAAACGCTGTTTCGTCACCGCCGCCGCGCAGGGGATTGGCCGCGCCGCGGCGCTCGCCTTCGCCGCCGAGGGTGCGGAGGTCATCGCGACCGACCGCGACGCCGCGAAGCTCGCGGAGCTGAACGCGCCGGGGCTGACGACCGCGGTGCTCGACATGCTCGACGCGTCGGCGATCGAGGCTGCGGCGAAGCAGGCCGGCGTGATCGACGTCCTGTTCAACTGCGCGGGCTTCGTGCACCAGAACACGATCCTGACCGCGACCGAGGCGGAGTGGGACTTCGCCTTCGACCTGAACGTGCGGTCCATGTGGCGCATGCTGCGCGCCGTGCTGCCCGGCATGATCGAGCGCAAGCGTGGCGCCATCGTGAACATGAGCTCCGCGTGCTCCTCGATCAAAGGCGCGCCCAACCGCTTTATCTATGGCACGACGAAGGCCGCGGTGATCGGCCTGACCAAGTCGGTCGCGACGGAATACGTGCGCGAGGGCATCCGCTGCAATGCGATCTGCCCGGGCACCGTGGACACGCCGAGCCTTGGCGAGCGGATCGCGGCGAACGCCACGCAGGCCGGCGGGCTGGATGCGGCGCGCTCGGCCTTCGTCGCACGCCAGGCGATGGGGCGGCTCGCGACGGCCGAGGAGATCGCGGCCCTCGCGGTCTACCTCGCCAGCGATGAGAGTGGCTTCGTCACGGGCCAGGCGATCGTCATCGACGGCGGCTGGACTCTGTGACGTACGGCAGAATGCACGCCCGTCCATGAGCGCTGAGGTCCGCGGATCGCCGGGCTTGATGGCGACGCGCGAACCCCCACCCTCCCACGCCGCTGAGCGGCGCGGGGCCCATCCCTCCCCCGCAAGCGGGAGAGGGATCCTCGTCGCGGCCCTTTTCCGCTGTTGCCCGAAAGGCTAGGGAAGACAGATGAAGCTCCTCCGCTACGGTCCTGCCGGCGCCGAAAAGCCCGGTCTCCTCGATGCCTCCGGCACGATCCGGGACCTGTCCGGCGTGATCCCTGACATCACCGGCGCCACGATTTCCCCGGCTTCGCTCGCGAAGATCGCGGCGATGGATCCCGCGACGCTCCCGGCGGTCTCCGGCAATCCGCGCCTCGGCCCGCCCGTGACCGGGATGAAGAACCTGGTCTGCATCGGCCTGAACTACGCCGACCACGCCGCTGAGACCGGCGCGCCGATCCCGAAGGAGCCGATCGTCTTCCTGAAGTCGCTGAACGCGCTGTCGGGGCCCAACGACGACGTCGTCATCCCGCGCAACTCCGTGAAGACGGACTGGGAAGTCGAGCTCTGCATCATCATCGGCACGCGCGCGAAGTACGTGGCCGAGGAGAACGCGCTGGATCACGTCGCGGGCTACGCCGTCGGCAACGACGTGTCGGAACGCGAATGGCAGGCCGAGCGCGGCGGCGCCTGGGACAAGGGCAAGGGCTTCGACACCTTCGGGCCGCTCGGCCCCTGGCTGGTCACCAAGGACGAGGTGCCGGATCCGCAGAACCTCGCCATGTTCTGCGACGTGGACGGCGTGCGCCAGCAGGACGGCTCGACGCGGACCATGATCTTCGGCGTGAAGCAGGTCGTGAGCTATGTCAGCCAGTGCATCACGCTCAACCCGGGGGACGTGATCTTCACGGGCACGCCGCCGGGCGTGGGGCTGGGCAAGAAGCCGACGCCTGTGTTCCTGAAGGCCGGGCAGACGATGCGGCTCGGCATCGCGGGGCTCGGCGAGCAGCAGCAGAAGCTCGTCGCATCGGACTGATGTCCGGCCTCACGGTCCTGGTCTTCGACTTCCCAACGGCGCCTTCGGTCCCGAGCGGACCGAGGCGCTGAAGCCGCTCGCGCAGGACATCGCCGGCACGCCCGGGCTGCTGTGGAAGATCTGGACCGAGGAGCCCGAGGCTGGCCGCGCCGGCGGCGTCTACCTCTTCGCGACGCGTGCGGCGGCGGAGGCCTATCACGCCATGCACGCGAAGCGGCTCGCCACGCGCGGCGTGACCGGGATTGAGGCGACCTATCGCGGCGTGAACGAGGCGCTGAGCCGGATTGACCGCGGGCCGATCGGGTAGCCCGTCACATCGTCGCGCCGAGCGTCCAGGGCGCGAACTCGCTCGACCCGAAATCGTAGCCCTCGCTCTTCGTCTTCTCGCCCGATGCCACGCGCAGCATCAGCTGGAAGATCCGCTCGCCGCAGGCTGCCACGCTCTCCTCGCCGGTCAGGATCGTGCCGCAGTTGACGTCCATGTCGTCGGCCATGCGTTCGTACATCGCGCCGTTGGTGGCGAGCTTGATTGAAGGCGTCGGCTTCATCCCGAAGACGCTGCCGCGGCCCGTGGTGAAGCAGAGCAGGTTGGCCCCGCCCGCGACCTGGCCCGTGGCACCCACGGGGTCGTAGCCCGGCGTGTCCATGAAGGTGAAGCCCTTGGCCGTGACGGGCTCGGCGTAGTCGTAGACCGCGGTCAGGTTCGTCGTGCCGCCCTTCGCCATGGCGCCGAGCGACTTCTCCAGAATCGTCGTCAGCCCGCCGGCCTTGTTGCCCGGCGAGGGGTTGGCGTTCATCTCGGCACCCTCGCGCGCCGTGTAGTCCTCCCACCAGCGCATCTTGGCCACCAGCTTTTCGCCGACCTCGCGCGAGACCGCGCGGCGGGTCAGCAGGTGCTCCGCGCCATAGGTCTCCGGCGTCTCCGACAGGATCACCGTGCCGCCATGGCGCACGACCAGGTCGGACGCCGCGCCGAGCGCGGGGTTGGCGGTGATGCCGGAATAGCCGTCGGATCCCCCGCATTGCAGCGCGACGATGAGCTCGCTCGCCGGCACCGGCACGCGCGCGACGTCGTTCGCTTCCTTCAGCACCTCCTTGACGAAGGCGATGCCGGCTTCGACGGTCTTCCGCGTCCCGCCCATCTCCTGGATGTCCATGTTGCGCAGCCGGCCGCTGAGCTTCTGCTCCTCCAGCATCGGTCCGAGCTGGTTCACCTCGCAGCCCAGCCCGATCGCGATGACATGGGAGAAGTTCACGTGCCGCGCGAAGCCTGCCAGCGTGCGGCGGAGCAGCCGCAGCGGCTCGCCCATCGTCATGCCGCAACCCGTCTTGTGGGTGAGAGCCACGACGCCGTCCACGTTCGGGAATTCGGCCAGCGGATCCTGCCCCGTGAAGGGGTTGCGCTTGAAGGCGTCGGCGATGAGGTCGGCGACATGCGCGCTGCAGTTCACCGACGTCACGACGCCGATGTAGTTGCGGGTCGCGACGCGGCCGTCGACGCGGCGGATTCCCATGAAGGTCGCGGCCGGGGTGATCATCGGCGTAGGCTTCGCGTCGACGCCCCAGGCGTAGTCCTTGGCGAAGTCGCCCATCGCGCAGTTGTGGACGTGCACCCAGTCCCCGGGCGCGATCGCCTCGGTCGCGAAGCCGATGATCTGGCCATAGCGGCGGATCGCCTCGCCCGGCGTGTGCGCTCGCGTCGCGATCTTGTGGCCGGGCGGGATGCGGCGGTTGGTGGTGACGCCCTCGGTCACGGTCGTGCCCTCGGGGATGGCGATGCGGGCGATCACCACGCCGTCCTCGGGCGACAGGCGGATCACGGGCGGCAGGGTGCGGGCGTCCATGGCGGCGTTCCTCTTCTCCCGCGGAGTCTACGACGGAGCGTCAGGCCGCCGGAAGGGCCGTTGCGGGCAGCCGCAGCACCGCCGTGCCGGGCAGCCCGGCCGCGAGCTCCGCGACATGGGCGTGATGCGTGAACAGGATGACCTGCACGCGCTGCCCGAGTTGCGCCAGCAGCCGCAGCGCGGCGGCGGCGCGCGCCTCGTCGAAGCTGGCGAGCAGGTCGTCCGCGATGAAGGGAAGGGGTTCCGCGGCCTCGGCCTGGATCTCCAGCGCGGCGACGCGCAACGCGAGGTAGAGCTGGTCGCGCGCGCCCTCGCTCAGCTGGTCCATGGGGCAGGCCGTCCCGTCCCCCCGGATCGCGCGCAGGACCGCGGCACCGTCGTCATCCTCCTCGGTCGCCAGCCGGACATAGCGTCCGTCCGTCAGCAGCGCGAAGTGGCGCGTGGCGGCCTGCAGCATCGGACCCTGCTGGCTCTGGCGCAGGCGCTCGATGCCCGCGCGCAGCAGCGTGCGCGCGGCGTGCAGCCGGGCATAGCGCTCCGCCGCCGCCTGCGCATCCGCCAGCGCCTGGCGCGCATCCTGCGCGAAGGACGCGGCGTCGCGGCCGCCCTCCAGATCCTTCAGCGCGCTCTGCAGGCGCTGCCGCTCTCCGCCGAGACTTTCGCGTTCCCCGTTCAGCTCCTGCTGCCGCGCCTCGATGGCGTCGAGCCTGGCCGCGGCATGGTCGGGATCGAAGCCCTCGACCTCCTGCCGCAGTGCTGCCTCCGCCAGGCCGTCCGCATGGTCACGAAGGCGCGCCTCCTCCGCGTCGATCTGCTGCAGCAGCGCCGCCCGCCGCGCGGCACGGCGGACAGCCTCGCGCAGCGCCGGCAGGTCGGCCGTGCCGGCGGCCTCGTGCAGTCGCGCAAGCGCCGCCTCGGCCGCCTGCCTCGCCTCGCGCGCCGTGGTCGCCGCCTCGCGGCGCTGTTCGGCCTGGGCGGCGAAGCCATCCGCCTTGATCTCGGCCGCGCGCGCGTCCTGAAGGCGGCGGGCCAGGCGCGCGGCGGTGACGGCGGGCGCCTCGTCCCGCGCGACCTCGCCGAGCGCCTGGGCCAGCGCCATCGTCTCCTGCGCCAGCGCCTGCACCGCCGCTTCCATCTGCGCGATCCGGCCGCTCGCCGCGCGCCAGGCCGAGGCCGCCTCGGCGATCGCCGACCAATCCTGCAGCGCGGCCTCGACGGCCTCCGGGCCCGCGGTCGCGGGCAGGCCGAGGATGGCGACGGCGGGGCGCCAGGCCTCGGCGCCCGCGGCGAGAGCCGCCTGCGCATCCGCGACCGCGCCGCGCGCATCGTCCAGCGCGCCTGCCGCCGTCGCGGCGGCGTCGCGCAGCTTGCGATGTGCTTCCTCCTCCGCGTCGAGGGCGGCGCAGGCGGTCTCCGCGGCGGCAAGCATGCCCGCCAGCGTCGGCAGATGCGGCGGCGGCAGATGCGGGGCAAGCAGCGCCATCGCGTCCTGCCGCTTCGCCGCAATCGCGTCGCGCCTGCCACGCAGCTCCGTCGCGCGCGTGTCGAGGTCCAGCACCTTGTCCCGCGCGGCGCGCCATTCGCGCATCACCGCGGGCGATCCGGCGGCCAGCCCCGACGGCGCCCAAAGCCCGTGCCATCCCGCTTCCGCCTCGGCCAGCGCCGCGGCCGCTGCTGTGTCGCGTCCCACGGCCTCTTGGTGCTGCGCGCGCAGCGCGAGCAGGCGCGCCGATCGCGCGGCATAGTCGGCGACACGCTGCGCGTCCTCGGCACGCGCATCGGCCAGCCGGTCGGCCTCGTCCCGCAGCGCCTCGAAGGCGGGTGGCCCCGCGGGGTCTGGCGCGGTGTCGCCCGCGAGCTGACGCCGGATCACCTGCCAGCTCTCGTCACGGCGTGCGCGGGCGGCCGCAATGACGTCCGGCGTCGGCACCGTGCCGCCGCGCGCGAGATCCTCGAGGCTCGCTTCCAGAGTCGCGATCTCGGCCAGGATCGAGGCGCCGTCGTGCCGGGCGGTCGCCAGTGCGGCCTCCGCGGCGTCGAGCCGCAGCGCCGCTTCTTCGCAGCTCGCGGCGAGCGGCAGCGCGCAGGCCGCGAGGCCCGCGGCATCGCCGGACCAGAGCGGCAGCGCCGACAGCGCGGCCGCGACGCGCCGCGTCGCTGCCTCCAGATCGCGCTCCGCCGCGGCTAGGTCGCGGTCGAGCGGCCCTTCGCCGCGCGCGGTCTCGACCGCGCGGCGCAACGGCGCGGCGGCGGCGGGGCGCATGGCCTCGGACAGCGCCTGGGCCGCGCGGGCGTGGCGGCGCTCGGCCTGGCGGAGCGCCTCCTCGGCGCCCTGCAGCCTGGTCAGCAGCGCGGTATGGCCGCGGATCAGGCGCTGCGCGTCGCGGCGCTGGCGCTCCTGCGGCAGGCGCGCGATCACCGCCTCGGGCGCCGCGTCCAGTCCGAGATTCGCGGCGGCCGCGGTGATGCGGCCGCGCTGCGACGCGGCGTCCTGCCGGACCTCGGGCAGGTCGCGCTCGGCGCCGGAAGCGGTCGCGGCAAGCTGCGCCAGGCGATCCACCGCGTCCTGCCGCGCGAGGATCGCGGGGTCGCGCGGCAGGGCGGCGAGCTCCGCGTCGTGCCGCGCGGCCGCTTCCTCCTCCCTCGCCTCGTCCTGCTCGGCCCTGTCCAGCGCGGCGGTGAGCGTCGCGAGGCGTTCATCGGCATCGCGCGGCATGGCGGGGATTTCGGCGACGTCGCCCAGCTCGTCCCGCAGGGCGGAGAGCGTCGCCAGGGGCTGCCGCACGGCGCGCGCGCGGCGCAGGCGCAGCTCCTCCGTCTTCAGCGCGGCGGTCTCCTCAGCGATGCGCCGCAGCTCGTGCCCGGTCTTCTCCAGCGCTTCCCGCGTGTCCGACCACTCCTTCGGGCGGACGAGATGGGCCTCGATATTCCGCTGCGCGAGGTGGAAATCGTCGAGCGCCTTGGGCAGGCGGCGCTGCCTGTGGCGGCTGCCATGCAGCTCGTCCGCCGCCCTGTCCAGGCGGTCCATCGCGCGGCGCAGATGCGGCATGCCCATCCCGGCGAGCAGCCCCTCGCCGGCGGCGCCGCCGCCCTCGATCAGCGACTTCGCGCCGTCGCGCAGCGTCGCGGCGTTCAGGCCGAAGGCCTTCTGGAAGAGATCGCGCGTCGCGCCGCCGAGAAAGTGCTGCAGCGCGCTTTCTGGCCGCGGCTGGTCGGCGGCGTCCAGCAGCGTGTTATGTCGGCCCTTGCGGCGGACGAAGCCCGCGCGGCTGCCGTCGCGCGACGCGACCTCGAAGCCGATGCGCAGCTCCTTGCCGTCGTGCAGGAAGGCGAAGTCGCTTCGGTGCGGGAAGCCGAACAGCGCGTCGCCGATCGCGGACAGCGCGGTGGACTTGCCGGCCTCGTTGGCGCCGAGCACGACATGAAGCCCGGCGTTGTCCCGGAAGCGCAGGCAGGCGTCGGTGAGATGCCCGTAGCGCAGCAGGTCGAGTGCCAGCAGCCTCATCGCCCGCTTTCCGCGGCCAGCGCGGCGACGACGGCGTCCCAGGCTTCCTCGGCCAGGCGCGCGAGGTCCGCGGGCATGTCGGCCTCGGCGCGGATCGCCGGCGGCAGGCGCAGGCGCAGCGCCTCGATCTCCTCGCGCAGGGGGTCGGCGACGGCGGGGTCCTGTGACGCCGCGAGAAAGGCCTGGCGCAGCGGGTCCAGCGTATCGGCCGCGAGATGCGCCGGCGCGCGGGTGCGGAGCTGGACCTTCTCGATCCAGAGCCGCCCGCCGACCTCGATCGCCGCGCCCGCGGCATGGGCGACGAGTTCCTCGACGCGGTCGGGGAGCGCGGCATGCAGCGCGGTCTCGCCGGACAGCGTCAGGCGCGCGAGCAGCGGGCGTTCCGCCGCGGCGGCGAGCGCCGTGCCGACCGTGGCGCCGAGGCGGGCGAGCAGTTCGTCCTCGTCGGCGTCGGTGGCATCCACCTCCAAAACGGCCCAGCGCAGGACATCGAGGTCGCGATGCTCGACCGTCGCGATCCGCCCCTCCTCGACGGTGACGAGGGTGCAGCCCTTCGGCCCGGTCTCCCTGGCGTGCCGGCCCTGGATGTTGCCGGGGAAGACGATCCAGGGATGGCCCTGATGCAGCACCTGACGGATGTGGATGTGGCCGAGCGCCCAGTAGTCGTAGCCCTTGTCGCGCAGGCGCTCCGGCGTGCAGGGGGCATAGGTCGCGTGGTCGCCGGGATCGTCGGCGGAGCTGTGCAGCACGCCGATGTTGAGCAGCCCGGGGACCGGATCGGGATAGGTCGCGGAGAGGTCCTCCGGCACCTCGCGGTCGGGGAAGGAATGGCCGTGCAGCGCGACGCCGAGGTCGCGTCGGACGAAGCTCTCCGCCCGGCGGGAGGAGAATTCATGCACGTTGTCCGGCAGCTTCAGCCGCCTGGTGATCAGGGACTGCGCGTCGTGGTTGCCGCGCAGCAGGAAGCAGGGCCGACCGAGGCGCTGCATCTCGGCCGCGAAGAACAGGCCGGTCGAGAAATCCTTCCAGTCGCCGTCATAGAGGTCGCCGGCGATCACGACGAAGGCCACGTTCTCGGCGATCGCGAGGTCCACCAGGTTCCTGAAGGCCTGACGGGTGCAGTTGCGGAGTTCCTCGGAGAGCGGCTCGGCGCGCGCCTGCAGGCCGGCGAGCGGGCTGTCGAGGTGGATGTCGGCGGCGTGGATGAACCTCACGTCGCGACATTGCCCGACGGCCCGAGTCGCGCAAGCCGCTACTTCTCCAGCACGTAGCGCCCCGGCGCGTCCTCCAGCGGCTTGTGCCTGCGGCTGCCGAGGGCGGGCGGCTTCGCCTTCGTGCCGCTGCGTTCGGCGAGCCAGGCGACCCAGTCGGTCCACCAGGACCCGTCGTTGCGCTGCGCGGCTTTCCGCCAGGTCGCGGGATCGGGCGCGGGCGGGCCGGTGAACCAGTAGCCCTTGCCGCCGGGCGGATTGATGATCCCCGCGATGTGGCCGGAATTCGCCAGGATATAGCGGACGTCGCCGCCCGCCAGCTGCGTGATCCGCCAAGCCGCGTCCCAGGGCACGATATGGTCGCGCTCGGCGCCGACGGCATAGATGGGGATGCGGATGCGGCCGAGATCCACCGGCGTGCCGTCCAGCACCACGTCGCCGGGCCGCACCAGGCGGTTCTCGACATAGGTGTTGCGGAGGTACCAGGAATGCGCGGCGCGGGTCATGCGCGTGCCGTCGGCGTTCCAGTACAGCAGGTCGAAGGCGGCGGGGCGCTGCCCCAGCAGGTAGTTGTTGACGACGTTCGACCAGATCAGGTCGTTGGCGCGCAACAGGTTGAACATGTTCGACATCTCGCGCGCGTCGAGATAGCCGCGCGCCATCATCTGCTGCTCGATCAGCTCGACCTCGGGCTCGCCCATGAAGACGGCGGTGTCGCCGACGCGGGAGAAATCCTGCAGCGAGACCATGAAGGTCGCGGATCCGAAGCGCGCGTCGCCGCGGGCCGCGAGCACGGCCAGCACCATCGCCAGCAGCGTGCCCCCGATGCAGTAGCCCATGACGTTCAGCGTCTTGCTGCCGGCGATCTCCCGCACGGCGTCCGAGGTCTCGAGCACGCCGAGGCGCATGTAGTCCTCGAAGCCCAGCTCCTCCATGGACTCGTCCGGGTTCTTCCAGGAGACCACGAAGACCGTGAAGCCCTGCGCGACGAGGTGCCGCACCAGGCTGTTCTTCGGCTGCAGGTCCAGGATGTAGTACTTGTTGATCCAGGGCGGCAGGATCAGCAGCGGCACGGCGTGCACCTGCGGCGTGGTCGGCGCGTACTGGATGAGTTCGCAGAGCGCGTTGCGCAGCACGACCTTGCCGGGCGTCAGCGCGAGGTTGCGGCCGGGCGCGAAGGCGGTCTCGTCCACCATGGAAAGCCGGCCGGCGGCGAGGTCCTCCATCAGGTTGCGCGTGCCGTCCACGAGGCTGGCGCCGCCCGTCTCGATGGCGCGCTGGATCGCGGCGGGGTTGGAGGCGAAGAGCAGCGCAGGGCTCATCGCATCGGTGAATTGCCGGAGATGGAAGACCAGGCGCTGCTTCATGCGGGGGTCGAGATCCTCGGCCTCCGCCTCGTTGACCAGCCAGTCGGAGGCCAGGAGATAGGCGTCGCGCAGCATCCGGTAGGCCGGGTTCGCCTGCCAGGCCGCGGCGGCGAAGCGTTTGTCGGAGCCGGCGGGCGGCGCCTCGGCCTCCGGGCCCAGCCAGAGGCGCCGCATCGCGCCCGTCCATGTCTCGGCGGCGGCCCGCATCAGATCCGCCTGCAGGGCCAGCGCGGCGGTGAAGGCGCGGCCGGGATACTGCGCGCGGCGCAGGCCGACGGTGCGCAAGGCCCAGGCGACCTCCGCCCAGTCCACGGGGATCACGTCCCGCAGCGGGTTGGCATTCCACATCCGGTCGAGGTTGCGGAGCACCGGATTGGCGGCAATGCCCTCCGCCAGGTGGCGCGGATCGGCCAGGCAGTCGCTCCAGCTGATCGCCGGCGCCGCCGGGGGCTGCATCGCGCCGCCGCGCCGGCCGGCTTCGTTGTCGTTCATCGCTGCCGCTCCTGCTTCATGGGGGTGAACGCGGGCGGAGGCGCCGCGTTGGCGGCGTTTCGGGGAAGCGTAGCATGGCTGACATCAAGGACGAGGCCGGCAAGGCCGGCGGATCGAAGATGAACCCCGGCGACGTCGCCCCGCCCGGCACGCCGGGCACGGGCGAGGACATCTGCCCGGACTGCCAGGGCAAGGGCATCTTCAACGGCGTGCCCTGTCCCCATTGCGGCGGCAGCGGGAAGGTCATCGCGGGCGTCGCGGGCGGGTAGTCTCGCAAGGGTTTCGGAACGGGCCTATGTCGCGTCCCGATGGGGACGCGCACCGAAGCCCGGGCATGGATAAGATTGCCCTCCGGGCGGCGGCTGGACCTGCTGGCGCCGACGCCCTTCGACTGGACCGACGAGGACCTGGCCACGGGCCTGGCGCGCACCTTCCGTTGGGGCGGGCATTCCACCTGGCCGGCGCCGCTGTCAGTTGCGCAGCATTCGCTCGGCGTGCTGGCGCTGCGGCACGCCGCGAAGCCCGCCGCCACCCGGGCCCAACTGCGGCGCGAATTGCTGCACGATGCGGAAGAGGGGCTGATCAACTTCGACTGCATCTCCCCGTTGAAGCCCTTCCTCGGCGAGGGCTTCCGGCAGTTGCAGGAAAGCCTCGGCGCCGCGGTCGCCACGCGCTACGCACTGCCGCCCTGGGACGCCGAGCAGAAGAAGCTCCACAAGAAGCTCGATGTCGCGATCGCCGCGGCCGAGGCCGTGCATGTCGCGGGCTGGTCGGTGGCGGAGGTCCGCGGGACGCTCGGTATCCGGGCGGCGGTGATGGCCACCGACCCCCTCGCCGCCGAGTTTGGCGGGACGCCCTGGGAGCCCTGGCCGCCCGAAGTTGCGGCGCAGCGCTTCCTGATCGCCCTCAGGCGGCTGGCCTGAGACGGCCGGCCGCACTACAGAAGGGCGGATGGCGGCGACCCAGCCCTTCTGGCGGACGAAGACCCTCGGCGAGATGACCCGTGCCGAGTGGGAATCCCTGTGCGACGGCTGCGGGCGCTGCTGCCTGCACAAGCTGCGCGACGAGGACACCGACGAACTCGGCTGGACCAACGTCGCCTGCCGGCTGCTCGACACGCAGTCCTGCCGGTGCTCCGACTACGCGAACCGCAAGGCCAAGGTGCCGGATTGCGTGAAGCTCACGCCGAAGCGCGTCGAGGCGATCGACTGGCTGCCGCCGAGCTGCGCTTATCGCCTGCTCGCCGAGGGCAGCGACCTGCCGTGGTGGCACCCGCTGGTCTCCGGCGATGCCGAGACCGTGGTGAAGGCCGGCGTCTCTGTCCGTGGCAAGGTGCTGCGGGAACGCGATGCCGGCCCGCTGGTGGATCACATTGTCCAATGGCCCGGCCGCATCCCGCGCGCCGCGCGCCCGATCGAGCCCATGGGGAAGGAAGGACAAGCAGGATGAAGGACGCGCTCTTCGGCGGCGTCAATGCCGCGGCGCTGACGGCGATGAAACCGGACCTCTCGCCGGACCTCGATCGGTATGCCGCGCACTGCAAGTGGCTGCTGGCGAATGGCTGCAACGGCCTCGGCATCCTCGGCACGACGGGCGAGGCCAACAGCTTCGGCTTCGACGAACGCAGGCAGATCCTGGAAGGCATCGCCGCCCGCGGCGTGCCGGTGGCGCGGCTGATGCCCGGCACGGGCTGCGCGTCGCTGACCGACACGGTGGAGCTGACGAAGCACGCCAAGGCGCAGGGCTGCCGCGGCGTCCTCGTCCTGCCGCCCTTCTACTACAAGGGGCCGAGCGACGACGGGCTCTTCGCGTACTTCTCCGAGGTGGTGAACCGCGTCGGCGGCGGGATCGCGATCTACCTCTACCACTTCCCGCAGCAATCCGCGGTGCCGTTCAGCCTCGACCTGATCGCGCGCCTGCTGAAGGCCTTCCCCGGTGTCGTCAAGGGCGTGAAGGACAGCTCCGGCGACTACGCCAACATGAAGGCGATGATCGACCACTTCGCCAAGGACGGGTTCGAGGTCTATGCCGGCGCCGACAACTACGTGCAGAAGATCCTGGCCGAGGGCGGGGCGGGCTGCATCACGGCCGCCGCCAACATCAACGCGCGCTTCGGCCAGATCGTCTACCAGAAGCGCACGGGGCCCGAGGCCGATGCGGCCCAGGCCGTGCTCGACGCGACCCGCAAGGCCGCGACGGCGGTCGCGCTGATCCCGGGCCTGCGCGAGATCATCGCGCGCAGCACAGGCCATGACGGCTGGCGCATGGTCCGCCCGCCGCACCTGCCGCTGACCAAGGCCGAGGGCCAGGTCGCGTGGGATGCGATGCAGGCCGCCGGCGCGCTGCCGTTGCCGGGCCTCGGCTTGAAGGCCGCTGCCGAGTGAGCGCCGAGCCCTTGCGCTGCCGCGCCCCGGCGACGGCGACGCTGCAGGTGGACGACGCGCACACCCGCGTCACGCGCTGGGATTTCGATCCCGGCGCGGAGACCGGTTGGCACCGGCACGGCATGAACTACGTCGTCGTGCCCGTGACCGACGGCACGCTGCTGCTCGAATTGCCCGGCGGGCAGACCGCGACGGCGGAACTCAAGGCCGGCGTCAGCTATGCCCGCGCCTTCGGTGTCGAGCACAACGTGGTGAACGCGGGCACCGCGCCGCTCTCCTTTGTCGAGATTGAGCTCAAGCACCTGCCGGGCTAGCGGGACGGCGTCCCGGTCGCCGTGCCGGGCACGCCGCTGCCGCCGATCGCGCTGCCACCGACGGGGCTGCGATCGGCCGGCGAGAGCGTGGGTCCGCCACCTTGCGGCGCCACCGCGCTGCGCGGCACGTCGAAGCCGCCGCCCGACATCACGCGGTCATTCGCCAGGCCGCCGCCGCGTTCCTCGCGTCCCGCGCCGCCCGCCGTCGCGCCGCCGGCCATACCGCTCTGCGGGCCGCCGATGCCCGGCGAGGTCGCCGCGCCGGTCTGCCCGCCGATGCCCGTTCCCTGCGCCATCGCCGCCCCGGCCATCCCGGTAGCGAGCATCGCGGCCCATATCAGCTTCATGGCGTCCTCCTTCTCGTCGGAGGGCGACGCGCGAGGCGCTGCGCGGTTGCGTCAGGCCCGTGCGCGCGTCTCCAGCGTGACCAGGGCGACAGCGGCGGCCATGCCGACGATCCCGCCCGCAGCGTAGTGGACGAGATGCGCGCGGCCGAAGCGCGGGCGCTGCCCGCGCTACGCCGCCGCGGCGAGCAGCACGGCCGCGGAGGCCGCCGCGATGGTCGCGACGCGGAGCGGGCGCATGCCGTGCTCCATCGCGATCTTCGCCATGGATGGCGTCAGCCTCGACAGCGCGCCGGTGGCGATCAGGGCGGCCATCTTCCCGGCGAGCGGCATCGTTCCACTCCCACCGACGTCACGAAGCGTGTCAAGCCGTTGCCCTGGCGGGGCGGTCCTTGCCATGTTGGATGGCAATGGCCCTGCCCGAATCGGAGATCGTCGTCCTGCCGCCGCCGCGCGGTGCGCTCGCGCCCGCCGCGCGCATCCCCGTGCGCTGGCGGGCCTCGGCACGCGCGCGCCGCGTTTCGCTGCTGATCTGCCCGCGCGAGGGCGAGGTGGTGGTGACGCTGCCGCCGCGCGCCGGCCGCCGCGCCGGCATCGCCCTGCTGCGGCAGCACGAAGCCTGGGTGCTGGAACGCCTGGCCGCGTTGGCGCCACCCATCGAATTCGCGCCGGGGGCGAAGCTGCTGCTCGGCGGCGAGACGCATGCGATCCGGCACGAGCCGCGACGGCGCGGCGGCGCCTTCATCGAGGGGCGCGAGATCGTCGTGACCGGCGCGCGCGAGTTCCTGCCGCGCCGTGTCGGCGATTTCCTGCGCGCGGAGGCGAAGCGGCGCATCGGCGCGCTCGCTGTCCCGCATGCCGCGGCGCTCGGCGTGAAGCCGCGCGTGATCCGGCTGAAGGATACGCGCAGCCGCTGGGGCAGCTGCGCGCCGGATGGCACGCTGGCCTTCTCCTGGCGGCTGGTGATGGCTCCGGAATGGGTGACGGACTACGTCGTCGCGCATGAGATCGCGCATCTGCGCGAGCTCAACCACTCCGTGCGCTTCTGGGCGTTGGTCGAGCAGCTGACGCCGAACCGCGACGCCGCGGTGGAATGGCTGCGGGCGCAGGGGCCGGCGCTCCTGCGCGTCGGCTGAGACGGGGCCATCCGGGCGCCCCGATGCCCGACCGTTACGTCCTGGCCGCCGAGGCCTCCTCGCGCTCCCTCCGCCGCGTCGAGCGCGGCTTCATGCTGGCGTCGCTTGCGTCCGTCGCGGGCTGCGTCTGGGCCAGCCTGGTCACGGGCGGCCGGATGTGGTTCGCGCGGTCGGGCGCGACCTGGCGGCGCTCGGCCTGGTGCTGGCCAGCCGCAAGATCCTGATCGCGCGGTGGCCGACATGGAATACGCGGACGGCGTCCAGCGCACCGCGCGGCTCGAGAGCTTCAGGCGCCTGCAGCGCGACCTCGACCGCCGGGTCACGGAGAAGGTGGGCTTCGGCCTGCTGGTGGTCGGCACGCTGATCTGGTGCTTCGGCGACCTGGTGGGCCGACTCTAGGTGCGGTGTCCGCAACCCGCGCTGGACATGGCCGCAGGCCGCGCTAGCTTCCGGCGCGTGACGCTCGGACGACGCAAGCTGCTCGGGGCCGGAGGCGCGCTGCTCGCGCCCGTAGCCGCGCGCGCGGAAGGCGAGCGCTTCATCTGGACGCGGAACGGGGCGGGCGAGGAGGTCGCGACGGCCTATCGCTCGGGCCAGGACTACGACGGCGCGGCGCTGGGCAGGCTTCGCCACCTCTTGCGCGACATCGGCCAGCGCATGGAAGGGCCGCTGCCGCCGCTGCTGATCGACATCATGTCGGTGCTGCAGGAGCAATGGGGCTATTCGCGCCCGCTCCTGGTGCGGTCCGGCTATCGCACGCCGCAGACCAATGCCTCGATCGAAGGCGCGGCGCCGGCCAGCCTGCATCTGCGCGGCCTTGCGGTCGATGTCAGCGTGCCGGGCATGCCGATCGGGCAGGTGGGGCTGGCGGCCTGGACGCTGCAGCGCCGGCTTGGCTTCATGGGGATCGGGCTCTACCGCGACTTCGTGCACATCGACATCGGGCCGCAGCGGACCTGGACGCGGTTCGGGTAGCAGCCCGGCGCCACAGCGTCAGTTGCCCATCTGCAGGCGGGCCGCGATGGCGCCCCAGGGCACCTCGGCCGGCGTGCGCGTACCGGCGGGCTCGGCGGTCCGCGCGGGGCGGGCCTCGGCCTGGGCGATCGGTGCCGCGTCAGGGGCGAAGCGCGCCAGCCCGGCAAGGCAGACCAGGGCGAAGGCGCCGAGGGTCAGGCCGGCGGCGAGGCGGGGCTTGTCGAACATCGGGGTCTCTCCCTGGCGTGGTCCGGTTTGCGACCGGGCATGGCCCCCTTGTGATCCCTCTCGGTTTCGCCGCGATGTCGTTCTGCTTCGTGCCGCGTCGCGACTGTTTCGCGGGCGGCGAAACAATGTTCACGGCGGCGAGAGGAACAGCGCCCCGACCAGCGCCCCCGCCCCCAGCACCCAGAGTGGATTGACCGTCGTCCGCCACACGATGAGAGAGGAGGCGACCACCATCGCCACCGGCAGCCACCCCGTCGCCGCGGCATGGCCGAGCAGCAGGCCAGAGGCCAGGATCAGCCCGACCGCGATCGGCACCAGGCCCTTCTCGACCAGTTCCATCCGCGCGCTGCCCGCGAGCCGGCGCCGGAGGCGCGAGAATCCGAAGGCCAGCGCGCCGGAGGGCAGGGTCATCGCCGCCGTCGCGACCAGCATCCCGGCGAGCCCCGCGACCTGCCAGCCGATCAGCCCGACCACCAGCACGTTCGGCCCGGGCGCGGCCTGCGCCAGCGCGTAGAGCTCGGCGAAGCGGGCATGGGTCATCCAGCCCTGCACCTCGACGACCAGGCGGCTCATCTCCGGCAGCACCGCGATGCCGCCGCCGACCGCCATCAGCGAGATCGCGGCGAAACCGGTCGCGAGCTGCCAGAGGATGGCGCTCATCGCGCCGCCCGCTGCCGCGTCCACCAGGCCGCGGCGATGCCGGCCGGCGCCAGGCCCAGCACGATCACCGGCAGCGGCAGCCGCAGCAGCGCACCGGCCAGCGCGGCGAGCCCGACGGCCAGCACCGGCAGGGACGGCTGCAGGTTGCGCGCGATCTTGAGCGCGGTGCCGATCACCATCCCCGCCGCTGCCGCCGCCGTGCCGGCCAGCACCGACCGCACAAGCGGGATTTCGCCCCAGCGGTCATGCGCCGCGGCCAACCCCACCAGCACGCAGAGCGGCCCGGCAAACAGCGCGAGCGGGGTCAGCAGTGCCCCGCGCGGCCCATGCCAGCGGTCGCCGAGCTGGATCGCGACGTTCATCGCGTTCGGCCCGGGCAGCGCTTGCCCGAGGCCGAGCACCTCGGCGTATTGCTGGTCAGTCAGCCAGCGCTTCTCCTCCACCAGCACGCGGCGCGCCCAGACATTGACGCCGCCGAAGCCGAGCAGGCCAATCCGGGCATAGGTCAGTACGAGCTGGGCAAGCGTGGGGCGCGCATCGGCCATGCGGGCCAGCGGAGCGCGGGCAGGGGCGTGGATCAAGCCCCGGAACCCGGCGCGGGCACGCGGGTTCGCGTGATGCCGTCCAGGAGATCGCGCCCATGCGTCGCCTCGTCCTTCTGCTGTCCTCCCTGCTGCTCGCCGCGCCGGCGGTCGCGCAGCCGCCGCCCGACACGCTGGGCGCGGTGCGGGCCCGGGGGCAGCTGTCCTGCGGCGTCTCGACCGGCGTGGTGGGGCTGTCGCAGCCCGATGCGCGGGGCGAATGGCGGGGGCTCGACGCCGATTTCTGCCGCGCCGTCGCGGCCGCGGTGCTGGGCGACGGCGCCAAGGTACGCTTCGTGCCGACCACGCCGCAGACGCGCTTCACCGCCCTGCAATCCGGCGAGGTGGACCTGCTGTCGCGCAACACCACCTGGTCCTTCGCGCGCGACGTGCCCATCGGGCTCGCCTTCGTCGGCGTGATCATGCATGACGGGCAGGGCTTCATCACGCGGCGCGACCTGAACCTGGCCGATGCGCGTGGGCTGGACGGTGCGACGATCTGCCTGCAGCCCGGCACGACGACGGAGCTGAACCTGGCGGACTGGGCGCGCAGCAACAACGTGCGCTTCACGCCGGTGGTGATCGAGAACTTCCAGGAGGTGACGCAGGCGTTCTTCTCCGGGCGCTGCGACGCTTACACGACCGATCGGTCGGGCCTGGCCTCCATCCGCGCGGGGCAGGGGCCGCGCGCGAATGACTACGTGATCCTGCCCGACACGATCGGCGCCGAGCCGCTGGGCCCGCTGGTGCGCAAGGGCGACTGGCGCTGGTTCGACATCGCGCGTTGGACGCTGAATGCGCTGGTCGCGGCGGAGGAGCACGGCGTGACCGCCGTGAATGTCGAGGACCGCGCTCGGTCTGACGCGAGCCCCGAGGTGCAGCGGCTTCTCGGCCGCGCCGGCGAGTTCGGCCGCGCCCTGGGGCTGGACGACGCCTGGGCCGCGAATGCGATCCGCGCGGTGGGCAATTACGGCGAGGTCTGGCAGCGCAACCTGGCGCCGATCGGGCTCGAGAGGGGGCGGGACAGGCTGGCGCGCGACGGCGGGCTGATGTGGTCGCCGCCCTTCAGGTGAGGGCCGTCAGTCCCGCGGCGCCGCCGCCCTTTCCAGGCGGTCGTTGATCGCAGCGCCGAGCCCGCGATCCGGCACGCTCATCGTCGCGATCCGCGTCAGCCCGAGCCGCCGGCCTTCCGCGTCCAGCCAGCGCAGCCCCGCGAAGAGTCGCGCCGCAGCCTCCGCCAGGTCGCGCGAAGGCGATAGGTTCCACATGGCGCCTGCGCCCGGCAGCGGCGCGCCGAAGGCGAGCAGCGCCTCTTCGGACGCGACATCGGCG
This sequence comes from Falsiroseomonas sp. HW251, assembly GCF_050563545.1. Taxonomy (NCBI): domain Bacteria; kingdom Pseudomonadati; phylum Pseudomonadota; class Alphaproteobacteria; order Acetobacterales; family Roseomonadaceae; genus Falsiroseomonas; species Falsiroseomonas sp. HW251. Next base: position 207,130 of record NZ_JBNXUM010000008.1, on the reverse strand, counting down.
GCGCCGAGCCGCACCGGCAGCGACGGCGCGTAATGCGACAGCATCATCCCGGGGCTGCGCAGGCTTTGCGTCGCCTCGCCCGCGGCCCGCGTCAGCGCGCGGCCGATCGGGCCGATGGCGGCCTCGATCTGTTCGGCCGTGATGCCACCCGGACGCAGCAGGGCGGCGCCGCGGGACGACAGGTCCAGCACGGTGCTCTCGACGCCAACCTCGCAGGGACCGCCATCCAGCACCGCCGCGATGCGGCCAGACAGGCCTTCCATCACATGCGCCGCATTCGTCGGGCTGACGCCGCCCGAGCGGTTCGCGGAGGGCGCCGCGACCGGCGTCGCGGCTAGGCGCACCAGTTCCAGCGCAACCGGGTGACCCGGTACGCGCACCGCGAGCGTGTCCAGCCCCGCGCCGGCCAGGTCCGCGATCCGCGACGATGCGCGCCGCGGCAGCACCAGCGTCAGCGAGCCCGGCCAGAACAGCCGGGCAAGTTCGCGCGCGCGCTCGTCCGGCACCACCTCCTCGAACGCCGCATCCGAATCGGGGAAATGGCTGATCAGCGGGTTGAACTGCGGCCGGCCCTTCGCCGCGAAGATGCCGGCGACGGCCCGCGCATTCCGGGCATCGCCGCCGAGGCCATAGACCGTCTCGGTCGGGAACGCCACGAGCTCGCCGGCGCGCAGCAACGACGCGGCCTCGGCGACATCAGTCAAGACCCTCGTCATGCCGCTCCGCGTGCTAGAAACGGTGGGTTGCGCCAGCCCGGCTTCCCGTAGCGTAGCGCCGCCCCCGACCAGTCCGCCATGCTGCCGCCGGCCGCGATCAGCACCGCCTCCGGCGCCGCGGTGTCCCACTCCATGGTCTCGCCGTGGCGGGGATAGAGGTCGCCGACGCCCTCCGCCAGGCGACAGAATTTCTCGGCGCTGCCGATGTTCACGACCTTCGACGCGCCGTGCTGCTTTGCGAAATCGGCGATGCGCGGATCGGCGGCGTAGTGACGGCTGGCGAAGACGACGGGGCCCTCGGGCGGCGGGCGGCGGGCGGCGATCGCGGCGCGGATGCCCTTGCCGTCCTGCTTCCAAGCGCCGCGGCCGACGATGCCGCCGAAGATCTCGTCCATCGCGGGCAGCGCCACGACGCCGAGCCACGGGCGCCCGTTCCGCACCAAGCCGATGTTCACGGCGAAGCTGTCGTGCCCACCGGCGAATTCCCTTGTGCCGTCCAGCGGGTCCACCAGCCAGAGCAGCCCGTCATGGGCGGTGGCGCGACCGGCCTCGACCTCCTCCTCCGCCACCACGGGGATGTCCGGCGTGGCCTCGCGCAGGCCTTCGACGATCAGCGCCTCGGCGAGCCGGTCGGCGGCGGTCACGGGGGAGGTGTCGCGTTTGCGCTCCACCGCGAAGCCGGCCGCGCGCACGGCCATGACGGCGGCGGCGGCTTCCTTGGCGAGTCGCGCGGCGAGCGCGACCAGGGCGTCCTCGTCCATGGCGATCCGATTACGCCTCGCCAGTCCCCGCGCCAAGCCGACGGGGTGCCGGGTTGCCGGGCCGGGCGGGCCGGATGCTAGGCTGTCCTCCACACACGGAACGGACCCATGCCCGACATCGCCTTCGTCAAGCCCGCCCTGCCCAAGTCCTGCGCCCTGATCCTGCCGATGACCGAGGGCGACCCGCCCGCGGGCCTGGCGCAGGAGGCCGATGCGGCGTCCGGCGGGCTGATTTCCCGCGCGCTCGACGCTGCGGGCTTCAAGGGAAAGAAGGGCCAGTCCACCACGCTCTGGGCGGTCGGATCCTGGACCAAGGTGGTCGCCATCGGGCTCGGCAAGGCCGGCGAGGTGACGCCGGAAGGCGCGGAGGCCGCGGGCGGCGCGCTGGCCGCCGCGCTGGCGCAGGACCGCGAGGCGACGGTCGCGGCGGACACGCTCGACCCGAATCTCGCCGCGCATATGGGCTTCGGCGCGCTGCTGCGGGCGTGGCGCTTCGACCGCTACCGCACGACGGAAAAGGAGGAGGACAAGCCGAAGCTCGAGCGCATCGCCGTCGCGACGTCTTCCGCCACGCCGGCGAAATCCGCCTTCGCGCCGCTGCGCGCCATCGCCGACGGTGTGTTCCTCACGCGCGAGCTCGTTAGCGAGCCGCCGAATGTCCTCGACCCCGTGGAATTCGCGGAGCGCTGCAAGGGCCTCGAACGCCTCGGCGTGGAGGTCGAGGTGCTGGGGCCGAAGGAGATGAAGCGCCTCGGCTTCGGCGCGCTGCTCGGCGTCGCGCAGGGCTCGGCGAAGGAGCCGCGCATGGTGGTGATGCAGTGGAAGGGCGCGCCGAAGGGGAAGAAGACGAAGCCGCTCGCGCTGATCGGCAAGGGCGTGACCTTCGACACCGGGGGGATCTCCATCAAGCCCGCCGGCGGCATGGAGGACATGAAGTGGGACATGGCCGGCGCCGGCGCGGTGGTCGGCGCCATCGCCGCGATCGCCGGGCGCAAGGCGAAGGCCGATGTCGTGGGCCTGGTCGGTCTGGTGGAGAACATGCCGTCCGGCACCGCGCAGCGGCCGGGCGACGTGGTGAAGACCTATTCCGGCCAGACGGTCGAGGTCATCAACACCGACGCCGAGGGTCGCCTCGTTCTGGGCGACGTCATGTGGTACGCGCAGGAGCGCTTCGATCCCCGTGGGATGGTGGACCTCGCCACGCTGACCGGCGCGATTATCATCGCGCTGGGGCATGAGCATGCCGGCCTCTTCAGCAACGACGACGCGCTGGCGCAAAAGATCATGGCGGCCGGTGCGGCGGTGGGCGAGAAGTGCTGGCGCATGCCGCTCGGCGACGCCTATGACAAGCAGATCAAGTCCGACATCGCCGACATGAAGAACGTGGGCGGGCGGCCCGGCGGCTCCATCACCGCCGCGCAGTTCCTGCAGCGCTTCACCAACGGCAAGCCCTGGGCGCATTTGGATATCGCCGGCACGGCCTGGAGCAGCAAGGACGCCGCGACGATGCCGAAGGGCGCGACGGCGTTCGGCGTGCGCCTGCTGGACCGGCTGGTGGCCGCGGAGGAGGAGGGCTGAGGCGCGCGACGCGCGCCCCATGCTGAAGCCGGTCTTCCGCCACGCGCCGCCGGACGACCTGCCGGTCGTGGAGCCCGTCGCGGCCGTGCCCGACGCGCTGCGCGGCGCCGCGGAGTCCGCGCATTTTGCGGCCAAGCCCGGGCAGCTTCTCGAACCTGCCGCGGTACCGCGCCGGCTGCTGGCCGGCATCGGCGCCGGCGCCCGCTACGACCTGGAACGGGCCGGCGCCGCGGTTGCACGGCACTGGTCCGGGATTCCGCACGTCGCGCTCGATGCGCGCGACCTGTCGGCCTTGCAGGCGGCCGAACTCCTCGCCGGATTCTGCCTCGGTGCCTGGCGCTTCGACCGGCATCGCAAGCGCGACGACACGCCGCGGCTTAAGCGCGTCACGGTCGCGACCCCGCATCGCGACGCCGCGCGGGAAGCCTGGGCTCGCGCCGAGACCGCAGTGCGCGGCACGCTCTTCGCGCGCGACCTGGTCTCGGAGCCCGCGAATCACCTCACGACGAAGGAATTCGCGCGCCGCCTGCGTGGCCTCACGAAGCATGGGATCGAGGTCGAGATCCTCGGCCCGAAGCGCCTGGCGCGCGACGGCTTCGGCGCGCTGCTCGCGGTGGGTTCGGGCAGCGCGCACGGGCCTCGGCTGGCGGTGCTGCGCTGGCGCGGCACGCTGGACGCGCCGCCCGTCGCCTTCGTGGGCAAGGGGATCGTCTTCGACACCGGCGGCATCTCCATCAAGCCGGCGCACGGGATGGAGGCGATGCGCGCCGACATGGCGGGTGCCGCGGCCTGCGCCGGCGCGATCCTGTCGCTGGCGCTGCGCAACTCGCCCGCGCCGGCGGTCGCGGTCCTCGCCATCGCGGAGAACGCGACGGGCGCCGGGAGCTACCGCCCCGGCGACGTGCTGCGCACCCTGTCCGGCCGCACGGTGGAGGTCGTGGACACCGACGCCGAGGGCCGCCTGGTGCTGGCCGACGCGCTGCACCACGCGCTGTGCTTCAAGCCTCGCGCGGTCGTGGACCTCGCGACGCTGACGGGCGCGATCGTCTCCGCGCTCGGGACGCATCGCGCGGGGCTCTTCGGCAACGACGCCGCGCTGATGGCGAGCCTGGCCGCGACCGGCGAGCAGGTCGGCGAGCGGCTCTGGCCGATGCCGATTGGAGAGAGCCACCGCGTCGACCTCGCCTCCGACATCGCCGACATCAGGCAATGCGTGCCGTCGTCGCGGGGGGAGGGCGGCTGGGCCGCGCGCTTCATCCCCGACGCCAGCCACGCCGCGGCCTTCCTGCGGGAATTCGCGGGCGGCGTTCCCTGGGCCCATCTGGACATCGCCGGCGTGGACACGCTGATCCGCCCGCACGCGCTGGGGCCGGCCGGTGCGACGGGCTGGGGCGTGCGCCTCCTGGACGCGCTGGTGGCAGCGCGGTTCGAGGAAGAGGACCACCACGCCGTTCCTTGGACCGCGGCGCCATGATGTGTATATCCGTCTTACTTTTACACATCGGGCCGGCTCATGCGCACCAACATCGAGATCGACGACAAGCTGATGGAAGACGTCCTCAAGGCTACCGGCCTGCCGACGAAGCGCGCGGCCGTGGAGGAGGGGCTTCGCATGCTGCTGCAGGTCCAGCGCCAGACGCGCATTCGCGCCTTGCGCGGCAAGGTCGACTGGAAGGGCGACCTGGAGGAGAGCCGCCGCTCGTGATCGTGGTGGACACGTCGGTGTGGGTCGATTTCCTGCGCCACGTGCGAAGCCCCGAGGCCGAGCTGCTCGACCACCTGCTGCCAAGGCGACGCATCATCGTCGGTGACCTGATCCTGTGCGAAGTGCTGATAGGCCTGTCCCATGAACGAGAGGCAGCGAGGACGGAGGAGATGCTGCGCGACTTCCTGGTTCTGCCGATCACCGACGACCTGATCGCGACGCGGGCCGCGCGGCACTTCCGCGCTCTGCGCGCCAAGGGCGTCGCCGTTCGCAATACCATCGACCTGCTCATCGGCACCTTCTGCCTGCACCACGGCCATGAGCTCCTCCACCGCGACCGCGACTTCGACCCCATGGAGCGCCATCTCGGCCTCCGCGTTCTGCACGCCTGACGCGATGGCGGATTACGGCTTCTACCACCTGACCCGCACGAAGCTGGAGCAGGCGCTGCCCCGGCTGCTCGGACGCGTGCTGCAGGGCGGCGGACGCGCCATGGTGCTGGTCGCGAGCCGCGAGCGGCTGGAGGCGCTGGATGCCGGGCTATGGACCGCGACCGAGCCTGACTGGCTGCCGCATGGGACGCCGACGGCCGGTCACGCCGACTACCAGCCGATCTGGCTGACGACGGAGGATGCCGGGGGGGAAGGCGCGCCCAACGGCGCGCGCTTCCTCTTCCTGCTCGAGGGGATGTCGTCGGCGCGGCTCGGCGCCTTCGACCGCGTGCTTGACCTGTTTGACGGCGCCGACGAGGCCTCGGTCGCCGCCGCCCGGCAGCGCTGGCGCGACGCCAAAGCCGCAGGCCATGCGCTGACCTACTGGCAGCAGGGCCCGCGAGGCTGGGAGAAGGCCGGGAGCTAGCTGTCCAGCCTGACGCCGGTCAGCTTCATCGCGTGTCTCCCCGATGTCGCAGCGCTGTCGCAATGCCGGCGGGCCGGTCAAGTCCGCGTCATCTTGCAACCCTTCGTTGCACGTTTCGGCGACGATAAGGCACTCTGACCGTAGCCGGAGGAACCGGCGGAGGAGGGCGGCGCGATGACGGAGACAGGCGAAACCCTGGCCGATATGCGCGTTCAGCCGCGCCCGCCCGCCCCGGCGGAGCCCGCGACCTCCCGCGCCCTCTGGCCGACCTTCATGCGCCGGACGCTGGCCGAGGATCTGGTCCGGCCGGAGAATCCGCCCGCCGCCGAATAGGCCCGTCCCGAGGGATCGCGGGCGCGCCTGGCGCGTTCCGCCCCGCAGCATCGCTGTCGGGGACGCTATGGCTGGGCTCAAGGAAACGGGACACGCGGCGCGGCGGCGCCTGCTTGGTCTGATGGGCGTCGCAGTCGCGACGCCCGCGGCAGCCTTCAACGCCGATGGGAGCCGCGGAGGCATCCCCGCCCAGCCCGAGACCGAGCAGCAGAAGCGCGCGCCGCGCTATCGCGAGACGGAGCACGTCCGCGCGTTCTACCGCACCAACCGGAGCTGACGCGCCATGCTGGTCAAGCGGGCTGAGGCGCGCGCGGCCAGGCAGCGCCTGGCCACCGCCTATGCCGGCCTTTCGACGGGCGGGCTTGACCGCCGTGGCTTCCTGGCTCAGGCGGGGCTCGGCGCCGGCGCGCTGGCCGCGCTCGGCACGCTGACGCCGAGGCAGGTGAGGGCGGCCACCGAGACGGTGGACCGCACCGCGCCGGTCACCATCGTGAAGAACGTCTGCACGCATTGCTCGGTCGGCTGCACGGTCACGGCGCGCGTGCAGAACGGCGTCTGGATGGGGCAGGAGCCGACCTTCGACAGCCCGATTAACCGCGGCACGCACTGCGCCAAGGGCGCATCGGTCCGCGAGATCGTGCTCGGCGGGCGTCGCCTGCGCTACCCCATGAAGCTGGTGGACGGCGAATGGCGGCGCCTCAGCTGGGACCAGGCGATGGGCGAGATCGCGGACAAGCTGAAGGACATCCGGGAGCGCAGCACGCCGGAATCCGTCTTCTGGCTGGGCAGCGCCAAGTTCACCAACGAGGCCGCCTATCTCTTCCGCAAGTTCGCGGCCTATTGGGGCACCAACAACTGCGACCACCAGGCCCGCATCTGCCACTCCACCACCGTCGCCGGCGTTGCGAACACCTGGGGCTACGGCGCGCAGACCAACAGCTACAACGACATCCGCAACGCCAAGACGATGGTGATCATGGGCGGCAACCCCGCCGAAAGCCATCCGATAGCGATGCAGCACGTGCTTGCCGCGCGCGACTTCAACCGCGCGCACATGGTCGTCATCGACCCCCGCTTCACCCGCACCGCCGCGCATGCGCATGAGCACGTCCGCATCCGGCCGGGCACCGACATCCCCGTGGTCTGGGGCATCCTCTGGCACGTCTTCCACGAGGGCTGGGAGGACAAGGAGTTCATCGCGCAACGCGTCTTCGGCATGGACGACGTCCGGCGCGAGGTCGAGAAGTGGACGCCGGAGGAGACCGAGCGCGTCACCGGCGTCCCGCCGGAGCAGCTGAAGCGCATCGCGCAGCTCTTCGCCTTCAACAAGCCCGCGACGCTGATCTGGTGCATGGGCGCGACGCAGAAGACGGTCGGTACGGCCAATGTGCGGGCCTACTGCATCCTGCTGCTCGCGACCGGCAATGTCGGTCTGCCCGGGACGGGTGCCAACATCTTCCGCGGCCACACCAACGTGCAGGGTGCGACGGACCTCGGCCTCGATGTCGCGACGCTGCCCGGCTATTACGGGCTGGACGAGGCGGCCTGGCGGCATTTTTCCCGCGTTTGGGAGACCGACTACGAGTGGCTGAAGTCCCGCTTCGTCTCCCAGAAATTCATGGAGACGCCGGGCATCCCGTCCACGCGCTGGTTCGACGCCGTGACGCTGCCGCGCGACCAGGTCGAGCAGCCCGACAACTGCAAGGCCATGGTCGTCATGGGCCATGGCGGCAACACCGTCAGCCGCATGCCCGAAGCCGTGAAGGCGATGGAGAAGCTCGAGCTGCTGGTCGTTTGCGACCCGCACCCCACGACCTATTCGCAGAGCTCGGAGCGGAAGAACGGCACCTACCTTCTGCCGATGTGCTCGGGGTTCGAGTTCGAGGGCAGCCGCGTCGCATCCAACCGGTCGCTGCAATGGGGCTTCAAGATCGTCGAACCGATCTTCGAAAGCCGCAACGACTACGATGTGATGTACGACCTGGCACAGCGCCTCGGCTTCGCGGACCGCATGTTCAAGAACATCGAGGTCACGAACGGCCGCGTCTCCGCTGAGAGCATTCTGCGCGAGATGAACCGCGGCCTCTGGTCCATCGGCTATACCGGCCAGTCGCCGGAGCGGCTGAAGGCACACATGGTCAACCAGCGCTTCTTCGACCTGAAGACGCTGAAGGCGAGCGACGATGCGCCGGAAGAGGTACGCGGCGATACCTACGGCCTGCCCTGGCCGTGCTGGGGCAAGCCGGAATGGCGGCATCCCGGGACGCACATCCTCTACAACACCAACCTGCATGTGAAGGAAGGCGGCAGCACCTTCCGCGCGCGCTTCGGCGTGGAGCGCAACGGGCAGACGCTGCTGGCCGAAGGCAGCTGGTCCAAGGGCAGCGAGATCGAGGACGGCTATCCCGAATTCACAGTCGCGGTGATGAAGCGGCTGGGCTGGTACGACGAGCTGACGGAGGAGGAGAAGGCCACCATCCGCCGCGTCGCCGAGGGCGGCAACGAGGACCGCGTGAGCTGGGCGACCGACCTGTCCGGCGGGATCATCCGCGTCACGATGGAGCATGGCGTGATGGCCTATGGCAACGCCAAGGCGCGCGCGAATTGCTGGAACCTGCCGGACCCCGTACCGGTGCACCGCGAGCCCATCTACACGCCGCGCACCGACCTCATCCCGACGATGGAGCAGGCCGCAGTGCTGGCGGCGGACCCGAACGCGCAGGCGCCGCGCGGCACCTATCCTACGCTGCGCGACCGGCGCGGCTTCCGGGTGCCGCATCTCGGGCTTTCCGTGCAGATGCGCAGCCACCAGGTCGCGCGCGACTTCCCGATCATCCTGACCTCCGGCCGGTTGGTGGAGTACGAAGGTGGCGGCGAGGAGACGCGGTCCAACCCGTGGCTCGCCGAGCTCCAGCAGGACATGTTCGTCGAGATCAACCCGCGCGACGCCGCCGCGCGCGGCATCCGCGAGGGCCAGCATGTCTGGGTGCTGGGCGCGGAGAACCAGGCCCGCGTGCGGGTGAAGGCGCTGATCACGGAGCGCGTCGGCCCCGGCGTCGCCTTCATGCCCTTCCACTTCGCGGGCTGGTGGCAGGGCGAGGATCGCCGTCGCTTCTACCCGCCCGGCACCGATCCCATCGTGCTCGGCGAGAGCGTCAACACCGTGACCACCTACGGCTACGACCCAGTCACCTTCATGCAGGAGACGAAGGTCACGCTGGTCCAGATCAGGGGGGCTTAGCGATGGCTCGTCTCGCCTTCCTCTGCGACAGCGAGCGCTGCATCGAATGCAACGCCTGCGTCACCGCCTGCAAGAACGAGCACGAGGTGCCCTGGGGCATCAACCGCCGCCGCGTCGTGACCATCGGTGACGGCAAGCCCGGCGAGCGCAGCATCTCCATGGCCTGCATGCACTGCACGGACGCACCCTGCGCCGCGGTCTGCCCGGTCTCCTGCTTTTACGGCACGGCGGACAACCTGGTGCTGCACGACAAGGATCTCTGCATCGGCTGCGGCTACTGCTTCTACGCCTGCCCCTTCGGCGCGCCGCAATACCCGCGGCTGGGCAATTTCGGCGGCCGCGGCAAGATGGACAAATGCACGTATTGCGCCGGCGGCCCGCAGGCCGACGACACGCCGGCGGAATACGCGCAATATGGGTCGAACCGCATCGCCGACGGCAAGCTGCCGCTCTGCGCCGAGATGTGCAGCACCAAGGCGCTGCTCGCGGGCGACCAGCGCATTATCGCGGACATCTACCGCGAGCGCGTGCAGGCCCGCGGCTTCGGCTCCGGCGCCTGGGGCTGGCGCACGGCCTATCGCACGACGGTGCAGGAGGCGTGACGATGCGCGCGCTGCCGGTCGTCCTGCTGCTGCTGGCAGCGCCCGCCTTCGCCCAGGCGCCGGCACTGCCGGCCGTGGATCCCTCCACCCAGTCCGCGACGCCGCAGAACGCAACGCCGGCCCCGGCGCAGGCGCCGAACCAGCCACAGCAGACTGGCGGCAGGCCGGGCGGCGACGCCTCCGTCCAGTCCGCCGCACCCGAGGTCGGCGCCGGCCGCGGCGATGCCGGCGGCAACGCCAGCGGCGCCAACGCGCCCCAGCCCACCAACCCCGAGCAGCACCCGACCAGCCCCGCACCCGCGACCGGCGACGCCGCGCCGCGCCCGCGGCAATCCACGCCCGCACCGATCCCCTTCGGTCCCCCGCTTGCGCTGCAATCGCCGGTGCAGGCCGGCGATGTCGAGCGCCTCGGGCAGCTCGAAGGCCGCGTCTCCATCCCGAACCAGGCCGCCGGCCTCCTCATCCAGCCGGAGGGCCGGGACTGGCGGGTCTGGCGGACGCGCTGGCTGACCATCGGCGGCCTCGTCGTGCTGTGCCTGACGGTGGCGGCGCTGTTGGCCTGGCACCTCCTGCACGGACCGACGCGCATCGCGGGCGGGCGGTCCGGCCGGCGCGTCACGCGCTTCACCCTGCTGGAGCGTACCAGTCATTGGATGGTCGCGATCAGCTTCGTCGTGCTCGCGCTCACGGGGCTCAACATCACCTACGGCGCCTACGCGCTGCGCCCGGTGATCGGCGCGCCCGCCTTCACCGCGGCGACGTGGTGGGGCCAGGCGATCCACCAGGGCGCCGCCTTCGCCTTCATGCTCGGCGTGCTGGTGATGCTGGTGCATTGGGGGCGGGAGAACCTGATCCGCCGCGTGGACGTCGAATGGATCAAGGCCGGCGGAATGCTGTCGAAGCATCCGCCGACGGCGGGCAAGTTCAATGCGGGGCAGAAGGCGCTCTACTGGCTTAGCATGCTGGGCGGCGTGCTGCTTTCCGTCACCGGCATCCTGCTGATGATGCCGGGCCTGCTCGATGACATCTCGGCGCAGCAATGGGCGCATGTCGCGCATGGGCTGGTGGCGATGGGCATGATCGCGCTGATCCTGGGCCATGCCTATCTCGGCACCGCCGGCACCGAGGGCGCCTTCGAGGGCATGCGCGACGGCGACGTGGACTTCAACTGGGCGCGCGAGCATCACGGGCGCTGGCTTGATGAGGAGGTCCAGCGCGCCCGCACCGTCGTCGCCAACGACGCGGCCGGCCAGAAGGCCGGCGCCGATTGATCGCTATTGCGGCGCGGCCGGCAGGCTGCTGCCGAAGATGCCGCGCAGGAAGCCCGGTGTCAGCGCGGCCAAGGGATTGACGCTGACCGCGGGATCGTCGAGCGGCCCGTTCAGCCGGTAGGTCGCCGCGAAGAGCCCGCCGCCGCGCTCCGGTGAGAAGATCCGCCCGAGGATCGGGATGTTGCCGAGCAGCGAGTTCAGGATGTAGGCCGGCACGATCGTGCCCTCCAGCGCCACGCGATGCCGCCGGCGGTCCAGCGTGCCCTTCGCCGTCAGCCCGAGCGAGGCCGAGAAGGCGCGCGCATCGTCCAGCACCAGCGCGTCCGGCGTCAGCGTGAAGGGCGCGACCAGGCGCGAGAAGCCGAGCCCCGGCCCCGACAGCGCCTCCACCAGGCCGAACAGCGTCATGGCCTGCAGCAGCTTCGCGAAGCCCGGCGCGTTGCGCACGGAGAAGTCGTCCATCTCCGCCTCGCCGGTCAGCGTCGCGCCGCGGGCATTGCCGGCGAAGGTGCCGGTGACCGTCAGCCGCCCGCCCTCCAGATGCGGCAGCACGTCGAAGCTGTGCAGCAGCGCACCGGCGTTCTGCGCGGTAATCCGCACCGCGCGGTCATTGCCCTGCGGCGTGATCGTCATGTCAAAGGGACCGTTCGCGCCGGCGCGGCCCGTGATGCGCCCTTCGCGCAGCACGCCATGGGCATCCAGCGCCACCCTCGCTTCCAGCCCCGCCAATTCGCGCTGCGGGCCGAGCAGCAGTCGCTCGAACCGCGCATCGGCGGAGATCGCCGGGCCCGGCGGCGCCGGCGCGGCCACGGGACCGGGCGCGGATTCCTCCGCCATGCGGCGCCTGAGGTCGAGCACCGCGCCGCGCAGCGATACCGTCCAGGGGCTGCCCTGCTGGGCGGGCGGCCGCGCCTCGCCGGCGAAGCGGCTGTCCTCGATCCGCGCTTCGGTGATCGCGACGCGATCCAGCCGCGTGCCGCGTCCGAAGGCGACGTTGCCGCGCAGCAGCAGCGACGGCGCCTCGATGCGGAAGCTCTCGATGGCGTCGAGGCTGTCGCCGGTCATGCGAAGCACGGCTTCCGCGCCCGCGTTCTGGCCCGGCGGCTTGCTCCAGGACAGCGCATCGAGCACGAGCGTGGCCTCGCGCAGATCCGCCCGCACCGTCGCGCGCGCGGGCCCGCTGCGCCGGCGCTCCGTGCGGACATCGAGGCCGACGGGCCCGCGCACGACGTCCTCATGCGCAAGGCCGAGCGCCGCGAGCTGGCGCGCATCGGCCCGCGCCTGCACGGTCTCCCGCATCACCACCTGGTTCGCGGGGCCCGGGCGGAAATCCATCTCGACGCCGAGGCGGGCCTGGATGTCGGCCAGCACGCCGGTGCCGGTCACCCTCAGGCTCTCGGTGTCCACCGTCAGGTCGAACTGCCCGCGCTCCAGCGGGCGGCCCATCAGCACGTCGGCCATGCGGAACTGCCGGACCTGGGCCGTCGCGCGGATGCGCAGCTGCTCGATGGCGAGGTCGGCGAGCAGCGGGAAGCCGATGGACACGCGGCCTTCCAGCGTGCCCTGCGGGTCCTTGATCGGCAGCGGCCGACGGTCGAACAGATGCAGCCGCGGCTGCTGCAGGACGGCGATCGCGTCCGGCACCGGTCCCGCCACGCCGAGCTGGATGTCCATCGTGGCGGAGCCGTCGGGGGCGAAGGGAATGCGGATCACCGCGTCCTTCACCTGCAGCTGCGTGCCGGCCTGCCTTGCGGTGGCGACGCGCACCGCGATCTCCTCGGGCGAGAAGGTCACCCGGCCTGTCGCGCGCTCAGCCGGCGGGATGGGGCGCAGCCAGTGGACGGTCGCGTCCTCCACCTCCAGCGTGCCGCGCAGCGTCTTCAGCGCGAAGGTCGAGAGGTCCTGCGGCGCCTCGGCCTCGATCTCCCAGTTGCCGTTGCGCGCGGTGCCGGCGGTGACGTTCTCCAGGATCCAGGCGCGTTCGCCCGATCCAACGCCCGTCGGCCACCAGCGCGCCAGCTCCGCGAGCGGCGCGGCATCGAGCGCCAGCCGCGCGGAGCCGTGCCAGCGCCCGTCGCGCCGCGCCGCATCGGCCGTCGCGGTCAGCACGGGGGTGGCCGGCCCCGCCAGCTGCACCAGCGCGCGCGGCACCCGGAGCCCCGCCGGCGTCCATTCCGCCGTCGCCTCCAGCCGGTTGAGCGGGATGCGCCGGCCTTCCCCGAGATCCACCGCCCCGGCGCGTGCCGCGATGCGCAGCCCCGCCTGTTCGAGCACGCCGTCGCCGCTGAGCCGCGCCGAAAGCTCGACGCGCGCCGGGGCATCGAGGCCCGCCAGCGGCGCGAAGGCCGGGACAAGCTGCGACAGCGCCGCGGGCCGGACTTCCGGCAGCGTGGCGCGCAGCGTCAGGCGTGCGGGGTTGCCGGCGGCCTCCGCGGTCACCGCGACGGGCAGGCGCCCGTCGCCCATCCGCGCGACCGCCGAGCCCTGGCCGGTGACGCCGCCGCCTGCCAGACGCCGCAGCTCGATCGCGGCATCCTGCAGCGACCAGGCCGCGCCGAGCTGCGCGTCCTCCACCATGATCTGCCCGCCGGTGATGCTGAAGGCAGCGAGCGCGCCGAGCGGGGAGCCGTCGTTCGGCGCCTTCATGAGCTCGGCCAGCATGTCCTCGACCGAGTTGCCGGCCGGCTCCTCCGAGGGCTCGGCGTCGGGGCGGGCAAGCTGGACCGAGAGCCGCCCATCCTCGGCGCGGCGCAGCCGCAGCACGGGATTGCGCAGCTCGATCCGGCGTGGCGCGATCTCGCCGCGCAGCAGCCAGGGAATGGAGAGGCTGACCGCGGCATCCGGCAGCGCCGCCCTGAGCGCGCCGTCGCGGCCGAGCAGCCTGACGCCGGTCAGCCGCAGATCGAGCGGGGACATCGCCTCGCCCCGCAACCCTTCCCACGCGATGGTCGCCTCGCCGATGGACAGGCGGCTCGGCGAGTCCGCGGTGTTCACCTCGTTCTCGATCGCGCGGGCCAGGAAGGCGATCTCGATCGGCCCCTGCGCGAGCCGCCAGCCGAGAACGGCCAGGCCGAGCAGCAGCACCGTGAACAGCGCCAGCGCGTAGTGGACGACCCGGTGCGCCTCCCGCGCCACTTGACCCGCGGCGTTCCTCATGACGAGGCTGCCCCGGCATGGCGAAGAACAACAGCGGCCTGTCGGCCGACCGGCTGCCCCGGCCTTTCGACACGGCGGAGGCGGCCCTGCTGGTCCAGCGCTTCGCCGAGCGCGGCACGGCCGAACGCGCCTTCGCCGAGACCGAGGACGGTGCCGCGCTGCTGGCCGCGCTGGGAGGGCATTCCGGCTACCTGTCGGACCTCGCGGTGCGGGATTCCGCGACGCTGCTGCGCTTCGCCGAACGCGGCCCGGATGCGGCCTTCGCGATGGCGATGGACCCGCTCGGGCGGCTGGATCCCGGGGCGAGCCGCGCGCAGGTCGGCGCGTCGCTGCGCCAGGTCAAGCGCCAGGCCGCGCTGATCGCGGCGGCGGCGGACCTGTCCGGGCTCTGGCCGCTGGATCGCGTGACCGGCGCGCTGTCGGCGCTGGCCGATGGCTGCACCGACGCCGCCTGTTCGCACCTGCTGCGCGAGGCGCAGGCGCGCGGCGAGATCCGGCTCCCCGGGCGGGGTGCCAGGGGCGCAGGGAAGGGCTCCGGCCTGGTGGTGCTCGGCATGGGCAAGCTCGGCGGGCGGGAGCTGAACTACTCCTCTGATATCGACCTCATGGTGCTCTACGACCCGATGGCGGCAGCCTACGACGCGGACCGGGCGGGCGCCATCTATGTCAGGCTGGCCCGCGACTTGGTCCGCCTGCTGGAGGAGCGGACGGAGGAGGGCTACGTCTTCCGCACCGATCTCCGCCTGCGCCCGGACCCCGCCGCGACCCCGCTCGCCGTCGCGTTGCCGGCCGCCATCGTCTACTACGAGAGCCTCGGCCAGAACTGGGAACGCGCGGCGATGATCAAGGCGCGGCCGGTCGCTGGCGACCTCGCGCTGGGCGAGGCCTTCCTGCGCGAGATCCGCCCTTTCGTGTGGCGCCGGTCGCTGGATTTCGCGGCCGTCGCCGACATCCACTCCATCAAGCGCCAGATCCACACCCACAAGGGCGCCAAGGGCGCGCATGCCGAGGTGCAGGTCGCCGGCCACGACGTGAAGCTCGGCCGGGGCGGCATCCGGGAAATCGAGTTCTCGACCCAGGTGCTGCAGCTGATCTGGGGCGGGCGCGATCCGGTGCTGCGGGATCCCACGACGCTCGGCGCGCTGGCGGCGCTGGCGGCGGCGGGACGGATCGAGCGGCGGGCGGCGGCGGATCTGGCCGACGCCTATGTCTTCCTCCGCCAGGTCGAGCACCGGCTGCAGATGGTCGCCGACCGCCAGACGCATCGCCTGCCCGAGGACGAGCAGGGCCTGGCGCGCATCGCGAGCTTCATGGGCTTCGACGGGCCGGAGGGCTTCCGCGCCGCGCTGCTCGGCCACCTCACCCGCGTCGAGCGCTGCTACGCCAGCCTGTTCGAGGCCGAGCCCGAACTCGGCCGCGCCGAGAATGGCGGGGGCAGCCTGGTCTTCACCGGCGTCGAGGACGACCCCGAGACCATCGCGACGCTACGCCGCATGGGCTACGAGAACCCGACCGCGATCGCCGCGATGGTGCGCGGCTGGCACCACGGCCACACCCGCGCCACCCGCAGCGAGCGCGCGCGGGAATTGCTGACGGCGCTGATGCCGGCGCTGCTCTCGGCCTTCGGCAAGCAGCCGCAGCCCGACCAGGCGCTGTTGCGGCTGGACGCTGCGCTCGGCCGGCTTCAGGCGGGGGTGCAGGCGCTGAGCCTGCTGCACCGCAACCCCGCGCTGCTGGACCGCTTCGCCTTCGTGCTCGGCGCGGCGCCGGCGCTGGCGGACCATGTCGCGCGCAGCCCCGCGGCGCTCGACGCGCTGCTGTCGGGCACGCTGTCCGCTGCCGATCCCGCCCTCGCGCTACCCGCGCTGGTGAAGGAGGCGCGGTACCTGGAAGAAGCGCTGGATTCGACACGGCGCGTGGTGACGGAACGCCGCTTCGAGATCGACTGCGCCGCGCTGGAAGGGACGATGGACACCGATGCCGCGGGCATCGCACGCAGCGGGCTCGCGGATGCCGCGATCGGCGCGCTGCTGCCGCGGATCAGCGCCGACTTCTCGGAGCGCCACGGCAAGGTGGCGGGCGGGGCGCTCGGCGTCGTGGCGCTCGGCAAGCATGGCGCACGGGACATGCTGCCGGCCTCCGACCTCGACCTCATCCTGATCTACGACCATGCCGAGGACGCGGCCGAGAGCCGAGGCGGCCCGAAATCGCTGCCGCCGAGCCAGTATTTCGGGCGACTCGCCAACCAGGTCGTGGCGGCGCTGACCTCGCCGGGGCCGGAGGGCAAGCTGTTCGAGGTGGACATGCGCCTGCGCCCCTCGGGTTCAAAGGGGCCGGTCGCGGTGTCGCTGCCGGGCTTCCGGCGCTACCAGGCCGAGGCAGCCTGGACCTGGGAACGCATGGCGCTGACCCGCGCGCGCTTCGTGGCGGGGCCGCCGGGGCTGAGGAAGAAGATCGAGGCCGCGCTGAAGACGGCGCAGACCCGCGCCGCCGATCCCGCGACGGTGCTGGCGGATGCGGCGGCGATGCGTGCGCGCATGCTGCGCGACCTGCCGGCCGAGGGGCCCTGGGACTGCAAGCTGATGCGCGGCGGCCTGGTGGAGACGGAATTCGTGGCCCAGGCGCTGACGGTCGCGCATGCGCATCGCGTGCCGGGCCTGGTGTCGCCCACCACGCGGATCGGGCTGGCCAACCTGGCCAGGGCCGGGCTGCTGGCGGAGGGGGAAGCCGCGACGCTGGTCGCGGCGGATCGCCTCTGGCGGACGGTGATCGCGCATCGCCGCCTGACCGTTGGGCGCTGGAAGGAGCCGGAACTGCCAGGTCCGATCGCGGCCTCCCTGCTGGCGCTGGTTGCGCCGCTGCTGCCTCGATCGCCGGTTGACCAGTCGGACTTGCGCACACAGATGCGCGACGTGGCGGATGCCGTGCGCGAGGTCTTCCTGCGCCGCATCGGCCCGCTGGACCAGCCCGAAGCGGCGTGACGGAGACGATGATGGCGACGACGAGGAAGCCGGCGGTGAAGGCAGCCCCCGCGAAGAAGGAAGCGGCTGCCAAGGCGGCCCCGGCGAAGAAGCCCGCGGTGCCGAAGGCTGCTCCCGTGCCGGCTGCGGGCCCGGCCGAGGGCGCCGTGGCGCCGTCCTGGTCCATGCCGGCGAGCGGCGGGCGGACCGTCTCGAGCGCGGCGCTGAAGGGCAAGCCCTACCTGCTGTATTTCTACCCCAAGGCCGACACGCCGGGCTGCACCAAGCAGGCCTGCGGCGTGCAGGAGGCGCTGCCGCAGCTCGGGAAGATCGGGCTCGAGGTGATCGGCGTCTCGCCCGATCCCATCCCGCCGATCGAGAAGTTCGCCGCGAAGTACAGGCTGACCTTCCCGCTCGCCTCCGACGCCGACCAGAAGGTTGCGACGGCCTACGGCACCTGGGTCGAGAAGAGCATGTACGGCAAGACCTACATGGGCATGGAGCGCAGCAGTTTCCTGGTCGACGCGGATGGGAAGATCGCGAAGGTCTGGCGCAAGGTGAAGCCGGAGGAGCACGCGGCCCAGGTCATCGAGGCGGCGAAGGCTCTCAAATAGGTCCCGCTCCGGTTCTTTCCATAGGCGGCCGAATACAGGCCGCCTGTGCGCCATTTTTGGAAGCTTATTGCTGCATTTCATCGCATCAAGCTGGATTGATGCGCTCTTCTCTGCACTTGCCTGCTTTCCTCGCACGGGCGAGGAAGGAAGCAGGGCAATGGACGAGGAAGGCGGCGCGGGCTGGGGCGGCGGCGTGGCGACTGCCTACTACCGAAGCGATAGTCCCGACATTCCCGACTTCGCCGAGTACAACGTCGAGGTCGCGTTCCAGGGCGACTGGACCGCAGCGCTGCAGTGGGCGGTGATCGATGCCGCGAACCTCATCGCCTCGGTCATCGCCAGCGATGTGCCGGACGCGCTGGTCTCCGCTGATGGCGCGACCCGCGTGGTGGACGACATCCTCTTCACCGCGGCGCTGGCGCCGATCGACAGCGAGGGCCGGGTGATCGGCCAGGGCGGGCCGACGGCGATCCGCGTCGCCGGCGACCTGCCGGCCCTCGCTGCGCTGCGTTTCGACGAGGCCGATGCCGAGGCCATGCAGGAGAGCGGCGCCTGGCCCGGCGTCGTGCTGCACGAGATGCTGCACGGCCTCGGCTTCGGCACGCTTTGGGCCATGCTGGGCTTGGTAGAGGTGACCGGGGACGGCGCCTTCTACACCGGGGCGAACGGCAATGCCTGGTTCCAGGCGCTCTACCCCGACCTTGCCGCGCAGACCGGCGGCCGCATCCCAGTCGAGACCGATGGCAGCGCCGGCACCGCCTACACGCACTGGGACGAGGGGACGTTCGGGAACGAGGTGATGACGGGCTATGTGGACGGCGCGGCGGAGCTGTCGGCGATGACGATCGGGTCGCTGGCGGATCTCGGTTATGCGCTGGCGCCGGAGTACGTGCTGGTCTAGGCGCGCGTCAGCGCATCGCCCAGCCGGATCGCGCCGCCCTCGATGACGCGGGCGGTGATGCCGCCCTGGCCGCGCACGGCGTTGTAGCCGCCGGGGCCGAACGCCTCCTCCATGCGGGAGCAGGGGTGGCATTCGCCGCTGTGCTCCAGCAGCGTGCCGCCGAGGCGGAAGCGGTGGCCCTTCAGCGCAAGCAGGTTGACGCCTTCCACGACGAGATTGCGTCGCAGCCGCGCGGGCTCGACGGCGTCGAGGCCGAGGAAGGAGGCGATGGCGTCCAGGTTCTCGGCGGCGATCAGCGTGACCTGGCGCGCGCCAGCAGCGCCGCCGCGCCAGCGGTCGCCGCGCAGGCCGGCGCCGGGTTCGAGGCGGGCCTGGTCCACCTCGACGACGGGTTCGCGGCGGGCGGGGCGGAGGCCGATCCAGACAAGCCACCCCGGCCGCATCGGTGCGTCGAACAGACGCGCGAGCGGCGAGGCGTCCGGCAGCCTCACCCCGCCTTCACCAGCAGGTGCCGCTTGCGGCCGAGGGAGAGCTTCGCCGCGCCGTCGCGCAGATCCGCCGACGTCACCTGCGCCGCGGGATCGTTGACCGGCGCGTCGTTCAGGCGGACACCGTTCTGCGCAATCAGCCGACGCGCCTCGCCCTTGCTGGCGACGAGCTTCGCCTCAGCCAGCAGGTCCACGACGTTGGCGGGCAGCGTCGCGACATGCGTCGGCAGCGTGTCCGCCGCTACGCCTTCCTCGAAGGTGCGGCGCGCGGTCTCGGCGGCCTGCTCGGCGGCGGCGCGACCGTGCAGCAGAGCCGTCGCCTCGGTCGCCAGCACCTTCTTCGCGTCGTTGATCTCGGCGCCGCGCAGCGCGGAAAGGCGCGCGACATCCTCCATCGGCAGGTCAGTGAAGAGCGCGAGGAAGCGGCCGACATCGGCGTCCTCGGCATTGCGCCAGAACTGCCAGTAGTCGTAGGGCGGCAGGCGATCCGGGTTCAGCCACACCGCACCCGCCGCCGTCTTGCCCATCTTCGCACCCGACGCCGTGGTCAGCAGCGGCGTGGTCAGCCCGAAGGCCTCGGCGCCGGCCATCCGGCGGACCAGGTCGGCGCCCATCACGATGTTGCCCCACTGGTCCGACCCGCCCATCTGCAGGATGCAGTCCTCGCGCCGGTGCAGTTCCAGGAAGTCGTAGGACTGCAGCAGCATGTAGTTGAACTCGAGGAAGCTCAGCGGCTGGTCACGCTCCAGCCTGAGGCGCACGCTGTCCATGGTCAGCATGCGGTTGACGCTGAAGTGGCGGCCGACGTCGCGCAGGAAGGGGATGTAGCGCAGCTCGTCCAGCCAGGCCGCATTGTCCAGCATGAGCGCGCGGCCATCGTGGAAATCGAGGAAGCTCTCGAAGCTGCGGCGGATGCCGGCCTTGTTCGCCTCGATCTGCTGCTCCGTGAGAAGCTGGCGCGCCTCGTCCTTGCCGGAGGGATCGCCGACCTTGGTCGTGCCGCCGCCAATCAGCGCGATCGGGCGATGGCCGTGCTTCTGGAACAGGCGCAGCAGCATGATCGACAGCAGGTGGCCGACATGCAGGCTGTCCGCGGTGCAGTCGAAGCCGACATAGGCGGTCGCCCCGCCGCCGGCGAGCTTGGCGCGGAGCGCGGCCTCGTCGGTGACCTGGTGGATGAAGCCGCGCGCGCGGGCCTCGTGCAGGAAATCGGTGGTGCTCATCGTGACGCCAGGGGCTTCCGGAAGGAGGCGGGGCGTAGCACGCTGCGGCGGTGCTGAGAACGATAGGCCTCATGAGCGGCACCTCGCTCGACGGGGTGGACGCCGCCTGGGTGGAGACGGATGGCGAGGTGATCGGGCGTCTCGGCCCGTCGCTGACGCTGCCTTATGACGCGGCGCTGCGGCGGGATCTCCGGACGCTGCTGGATCGGGCGCCGGACCTCACGCCCGACGATCCCTTCCTGGCGGATTGCGTGGCGCGGCTGACGGCGCGGCATGTGGAGGCGGTGAAGGCGATCGCCTGGCAGGCGGATCTCATCGGCTTCCACGGGCAGACGATACTCCATCGCCCGAAGCGGCCCGGCTGGAACGGCCAGCCCTTCACCTGGCAGGTCGGCGACGCGCAGCGACTGGCGCGGGAGACCGGGCTGTCCGTCGCCCATGATTTCAGGTCCAACGATGTCGCGGCCGGCGGGCAGGGGGCGCCGCTGGTGCCGGTCGTCCACGCCGCGATGGCGCGGAACCTGCCGAAGCCGCTAGCGGTGCTGAACCTCGGCGGCGTCGCGAACGTGACCTGGATCGGCGAGGACGGCGAGCTCATCGCCTTCGACACCGGGCCGGCGAACGGGCCTCTGGACGACTGGGCGCGGCGCTCGACCGGGGAAGCCTATGACCGCGACGGGCGGCTGGCCGCGTCGGGGCAGCCGGATGGCGGCGTGCTGGCGGCGCTGATCGCCCATCCCTATCTCGCGGCTCCACCGCCGAAATCGCTCGACCGGCTGGATTTCGACCGCGCGTTGAAGGAGGCCGGGGCCGCGTCGCTGTCGCCGGCGGACGGCGCGGCAACGCTGGTGGCATTCTGCGCGGTCTGCGTCGCGTCCGCGGCGCGGCATTTCCCGGCGCCTCCGGTGCAGTGGCTGGTCGGCGGCGGGGGACGGCGCAACCCCGCGCTGATGCGTGCCCTGGCCTCGGCGCTGACCGAGCCCGTGCGGCCGGTCGAGGTCGCTGGCTGGAACGGCGACGCGCTGGAGGCGCAGGCCTTCGGGGTGCTGGCCGCCCGGGTCTGGCGCGGGCTGCCGCTGACCTTCCCTGGGACGACTGCGGTGTCGGCGCCGATGACGGGTGGGCGGATTACCGGGCCGCTGTTGTAGCGGCGGGTTTCGGACAAATTGGGTGGCGTGGATCCGCGGACGCGCGCTTCGGACAAATTGGGCGGCCGTTCCGGGAATAGATGCTTCCGTCCCGTGCTTGCGGGGGAGGGAACCGAGGGGCGGGGGAGGGCGTCGCTGAGCATGCAAGGACTATATTCCTTGCAAACTCCCGCATCCACCAGAAACGCCAAGGGCCGCCCCCTTGCCGGGAGCGGCCCTTGGCCTCGTGGAACTGCCTAGCTCCGTCAGTCCGCTGCCAGGGCCATCCGGGTGCGGTTCAGCGCCGTGTTGATGTGGTCCTCCGCCGCCGCGGCGACCTGCTCGGCCTGCGGGGGCGTGAAGATATGGCCGGCGCTCGGCATCACGCGGTAGTCGATCTTGATGCCCTTCTGGGTGTTAAGCTTCTCGACGAGCTTCCGCACGCTGCTCTCCGGCACCAGCTCGTCGTCGGAGCCGTGAAGCATCAGCCCGTTGCAGGGGCAGGGCGCGAGGAAGCCGAAGTCGTAATGGCTTGCCGGCGGGCTGATCGAGACGAAGCCCGACATCTCTGGCCGGCGCATCAGCAGCTGCATCCCGACATAGGAGCCGAAGGAATAGCCCGCGACCCAGAGCGACGACGCGTTCGGATTCACCGCCTGCAGGAAGTCGAGCGCGGCCGCGGCGTCCGAGATCTCGCCGATGCCGCCGTCATAGCGGCCCTGGCTGCGGCCAACGCCGCGGAAGTTGAACCGCAGGGTGGAAAACCCCATGCCCTGGAAACGCTGATAGAGCGCATGGACGATGCGGTTGTTCATCGTGCCGCCGTGCAGCGGGTGGGGGTGCAGCACGAGCGCCACCGGCGCGTTGGCCTGCTTCGCGTGGTGATAGCGGCCTTCGAGACGGCCATCAGGGCCTGCGAACATCACTTCGGGCATCGCGCGTTGCGTCCAGTCTCGGTTGGGCCGGGCGCTGTCCGCACCAGACCAATTGGGGAGCCTCGCGGCCGCGCATCCACGTCCGGGCTGCCACCACCCCAACCCAGCCCTTCCGGCGCGGTTCCCGCCCAGGCCCCCGATTGTTGACGGGGCAGGTCGGGAACAATAGCTTCGCCTGCGACCCGCTGGCGCGGTCATCAGGGTCCGGACATGGCAGTTGTGGGTACGCGGCAGTCGGCGTCCCGTGGACGAACCCCGAGGCGGGCTCCCGAGCCCCGAGGCAGCGCTAATATAGGGGATGCGAGGTGCGGTTTCATATCGGATTCATGGTGCGGCCCCCATGTTCCTGCATCTGAGCCGCCCGCCCAGGGCATGCCAACTGGCCGGCGTGTCGGTCCGTTCACCCTTGGTGCCTGAAGCCACAACCACAAGGCGAATGGCATGAGGCTTTCCACCCGCGGCCGCTACGCCGTGATGGCCATGGTCGAACTGGCCGCGCGCGAGATGGCGCGGGAGGAGGCGACCCGCGGCTCCGCCCGCGACACCGAAAGCCGCGGTCAGCTCAGCCTGGCGGAGATCGCTCAGGCCCAGCACCTTTCGCTCGCCTATCTCGAGCAGCTCTTCGGCCCGCTGCGGCGGGCGGGGCTGGTGACCTCGGCCCGGGGCCCCGGCGGGGGCTACCGCCTGGCCAAGGCGCCGCAGGAGATCACCGTCTCCGAGATCGTGCTGGCGGTGGACGAGCCCATCCAGGCGACCCGATGCGAGGAGGGCGGCCCGGGCTGCCTGGCCGGGGAGCGCTGCCTGACGCATGAGCTCTGGGCCGAGCTCGGCGACCAGATCCGGCTGTTCCTGGAGGGGTTGACCTTGGCCGACGTGATTGGCGGGCAGGTCGCCGGCCGGGCCGCGCCGCCGAAGGGCGTGACGGTCGCGCCGTAGCGCCCTAAGCCGGGCGCGATGGAGCTCTATCTCGACGCCAACGCCACCGAGCCGCTCCGCCCCGAGGCGCGGGAGGCGGCGCTGCGCGCCATGGACCTGGCCGGCAACCCGTCCTCGGTGCATGGCGCGGGCCGCGCGGCGCGGCGCGTCCTGGAAGCCGCGCGGGAGGCGGTTGCGGCGTGTTGCGGGGCCTCGGCCGGCGATGTCGTCTTCACCGCCGGGGGGACGGAGGCGAATGCGCTGGCAGTACGCGGGCTGGCGGCCGGCCGGCGCGTCCTGGTCGGCGCGACCGAGCATCCTGCGGTGCTGGCAGCCGCGCCGGGGGCGGAGGCGCTGCCGGTGCTGGCTGACGGGACGCTCGACCTCGCGGCGCTCGCGCGTGCCCTGGATGGCCCGCCTGCCCTGGTCTGCCTGATGGCAGCAAACAACGAGACGGGGGTGCTGCACCCCATCGCACAGGCCGCGGCGCTGTGCCGCGAAGCGGGGGCGCTGCTGCATGTGGACGCGGTGCAGGCGGCGGGGCGGGTGCCGCTGGGGCTGGGCAACGCCGACAGTCTGGCGCTGTCGGGTCACAAGATGGGCGGGCCGAAGGGCGCGGGGGCGCTTCTGTTGCGGCCGGGGCTGACGCTGGCGCCGCTGATTGCGGGCGGCGGGCAGGAACGCGGCCGGCGCGGCGGGACCGAGCCCCTGCCGGCGATCGCGGGGATGGCGGCGGCCGCCTCCGCCGCCCTGCCGGAGGCGGCGACGCGGCTGGCGCCGATCCGCGACGCGATCGAGGCGGCCTGCGTCGCGCAAGGCGCGCTGGTCGCCGGCGCCGGGACGCCGCGGCTGCCGAACACGACGTCGCTGGTCCTGCCCGGCGTGCCGGCGGAGACGCAGGTCATCTCGCTCGACCTGGCGGGGGTGCGGGTGTCGGCCGGGGCGGCCTGTTCCTCGGGTAAGGTCGCGCGCAGCCATGTGCTGACGGCCATGGGGCTGGGCGACCTCGCGGGCTGCGCGATCCGGGTGTCGCTGCCTTGGAACACGCCGGCGGATGCGGCGGAGCGCTTCGTGGCGGCCTGGGGAGCGATGCGCGCGAAGCTGGCACGCGGCGGGGCAGCGTCCTAGATCATGTGCAGGCATGCGCATGACGGCCGCGATGGGCCGTGACGGAAAGCCGAAGCGCCAGGCAGGCGGTCAACCACTGCCTGCCGGTGGAACTGGTCGGGCGCGCGCGCCTGCAAGGCGAACCTGATCGGCCCGCCCGTCGCGTCCTTCGCCCTTGACGAGGAGTCCCGTCGGCGCATCCAGCGTGCGCTGGACGAGGTGCTGAGCCACTATTGACGCACTTCACCAGGCGGCCGTCCCGCTCCACATAGGGCCGCGATGAGCCGGCCGAACCGCCCGATCTACCTCGACAACCACGCGACCACGCCGGTGGACCCCCGCGTGCTCGCCGCCATGCGGCCGTGGTGGGAGCGGAACTTCGCCAATCCCGGCTCCGTCGAGCACGCCATGGGCCGCGAGGCCGAGGAAGCCGTCGAGGCCGCGCGCGGCCATGTCGCGGCGCTGATCGGCGCCGAGGCGTCGGAGATTGTCTTCACCTCGGGCGCCACGGAATCCAACAACATCGCCATTAAGGGCGCGGCGCGCTTCGCGCGGTCCCAGGACACCGACCGCCGCCGCGTCGTCACGCTGGCAACCGAGCACAAATGCGTCCTGGAAAGCGTCAGGGACCTCGCCGCCGAGGGCTTCGAGCCCGTGCTGCTGCCCGTCCTGCCCTCCGGCCTGCTCGACCTCGACCTGCTGGAAGCGACGCTGGCGCAGGCGCCGACGCTGCTCGTCTCCGTCATGGCGGTGAACAACGAGATCGGCGTCATCCAGGACCTCGGCGCGATCGGCGCAATCGCGAAGCGACATGGCGCGCTGTTCCACACCGACGCGGCGCAGGGCTGCGGGCGGATGGCGCTGGATGTCGGCACGGTCCGGGCCGACCTGGTCTCGATCTCGGGCCACAAGATCTACGGGCCGAAGGGGATCGGCGCGCTCTACGTCCGTCGGCGCCCGCGCGTGCGCCTGGTGCCTCTGTTCTCGGGCGGCGGGCAGGAGAGGGGCCTGCGCTCCGGCACGCTGCCGGCGCCCCTGATTGTGGGCCTCGGCGAGGCCGCGCGGATCGCGGCGCAGGAAGCCGTGCTCGACGCCGGCCGGATCGCCGGGCAGCGCGACCGCTTTCTCGCCGCGCTGCAGGCCGAGGTGCCGGAGATCGAGGTCAATGCGGATCTCGAACGGCGCGTGGCAGGCAACCTATCGCTGGCTTTCCCGGGCGGGGTGACGGCCCAGCAGCTCATGGAAGGCGCGCCGGAGGTCTGCGTCTCCACGGGCTCCGCCTGTTCCTCGGCCGAGGTCGAGCCCTCGCACGTGCTGAAGGCCCTTGGAATCCCGGAAGCCCGGGCGCGCGCCACCTTGCGGATCGGGATCGGTCGCTTTACCTCCCCCGCCGAGGTGGACCTGGCGGCCGCGGCGCTCGGCGCTGCCTGGCGGGCCGCCATCGCCGCCACAAGCACCCCGGCCGACGCCGCGGAATAGGGCCTGACATGCCGAAGATGACCTTCATCGAGCGCGATGGGACGCGCAAGGAAGTGGACGCGCCGCTCGGCCTGTCGGTGCTGGAGATCGCGCACAAGCACGGCGTGGACATCGAGGGTGCCTGCGAGGGCTCGCTCGCCTGCTCGACCTGTCATGTCGTGGTGGACGCGTCGTGGTACGGGAAGCTCGCGACCGCGACCGAGGACGAAGAGGACATGCTCGACCTCGCCTTCGACCTGCAGGAGACGTCGCGGCTGGGCTGCCAGATCATCATGACCGATGCGCTGGACGGGCTGGTGGTGAAGCTGCCCGCTGGCACGCGGAACGCGCTGGGGTGACACCCTTCTCCCTCCCCCGGCGGCGGGGGAGGGAGAAGGGTGGGGGAACGCAGCAGTGATTTTGGAGCATTTCCCCCCCTTCGGCGCCGAAGACGGCCTCTACCGCCGGATGCGCGCGGCCTGTGCGGCTGAGTGGGAGGCCTACACCTGGCACCCCTTCGTCCATGGCCTGTCGGACGGCACGCTGCCGCTCGCTTCCTTCCGTCGCTATCTCATCCAGGACTACCTCTTCCTGATCCATTTCGCGCGCGCCAAGGCGCTCGCCGTCTTCAAGGCGGAGAGCATCGCGGCGATGCGCGAGAAGACCGAGGCGATCGCCGCGATCCTGGCCGAGACCACCATGCATCTCCGCTACTGCGAGGGCTGGGGCATCCCGCAGGCCGAGGTGCTGGCGACGCCCGAAAGTGCCGAGACCGTCAGCTACACCCGCTACGTCATCGACCGTGGCTTGGCCGGCGACATCCTGGACCTCGAAGTCGCGCTCGCGCCCTGCACCGTGGGCTATGCCGAAGTCGCGCGGCGCATCATGGCCGATCCGCGCCGTCGCGTTGACGGCAACCCCTACCAGTCCTGGATCGACACCTACGCCGCCGATGGCTACCAGGCGATGGCGCAGGCCGCCGCGCGGCGGATCGACGCGCTCGGCGTCAGCCATGGCGGCGAGGCGCGCTTCCGCATCATCGCCGCGACCTTCGCGGAAGCCACGCGCCTCGAGAGCCGCTTCTGGCAGCAGGGCCTCGACGCGGCGGCGGGCGGATAGCCATGCGCGTGCTGGTCGCGATGTCGGGCGGCGTGGACAGCTCGGTCGTCGCCGGGCTGATGAAGGAAGCCGGGCACGAGGTGATCGGCGCGACGCTGCAGCTCTATGACCATGGCGCCGCCGTGCAGAAGAAGGGCGCGTGCTGCGCCGGGCAGGACATCCACGATGCGCGGCGGGTCGCCGACATCCTCGACATCCCGCACTACGTGCTGGACCGCGAGGCACGCTTCCGCAGCGCGGTGATTGAGGATTTCGCCGACACCTATGCCCGTGGCGAGACGCCGATCCCCTGCGTCCGCTGCAACCAGACCGTGAAGTTCCAGGACCTGGTGGCGCTGGCTGACGACCTCGGCTGCGAGGCGCTGGCGACCGGCCACTACGCCCGCCGCCTGGACGGGCCCGAGCTGCACCGCGCCGCCGATCCCACGCGCGACCAGACCTATTTCCTGGCGATGACGACGCGCGCGCAGCTCGGTCGCGTGCGCTTCCCGCTCGGCGACATGCCGGACAAGGCCACCGTGCGCGCGGCAGCCGCGCGTCTCGGACTGCCTGTCGCGGAGAAGCCGGACAGCCAGGACATCTGCTTCGTGCCCGCCGGCCACTACGCCGAGACCGTCGCGAAGCTTCGCCCCGAAACCGCCGAGCCCGGCGAGATCGTTGACCTGGAAGGCCGCGTTCTCGGCACACATCGCGGCATCGGGCGCTACACCGTCGGACAGGGCAGGGGCCTTGGGATCGGCGGCGGCGAGAGGCTGCATGTCGCCGCGATTGACGCGCCGCGCCGGCGCATCGTGGTCGCGCCGAGGGAGGCGCTGCCGGGCCAGGAGGTCATCGCCGGCGAGGTGAACTGGCTCGCCGAGCCGCCCGCCGTGCCGATCCGCGTCCAGGCCAGGCTGCGCGGGCGCGAGCCGCCGCGGGACGCGACTGCGCATTGGAACGCGGCGGCGGGCCTGCTGCGCCTGGTGCTGGACGAGCCGAACGTCGTCGCCCCGGGCCAGGCCTGCGTGCTGTATGACGGGCCGCGGGTGCTCGCCGGCGGCTTCATCCGACGGGCGGCGCGGGCGGCGGCCTGAGCGGTCGTTGACAGGTACGGCCCCGCGGCTTACTTCCCCGGCCCCTGGACGAGCCCCAAGGGGCGGCGTAGCTCAGCTGGTTAGAGCACGGCACTCATAATGCCGGGGTCGGCGGTTCAAGTCCGCCCGCCGCTACCAAAAATTCGGAACCATCTTCGTCGTTTGCAGGCTATCGCGGCGCGGGCGTTCTCGTATCCAAACGTGCGGTAAGCAGCCGGGTAAGCGAAATCGGAACACTTCCCACTGCCAGGCTCCGGTATCGGGTCGCTCTGTCGCGCGGCGCCACCTGTTTCCTGAAGTCGTCCAGGGGCATCAGCAACGTCGCGGCGAAGTCGTCGCCTGAGAGCCCTGGCCCGCAGCCACGGCGTCAACCCGAAGACCATTGATCAGTGGCAGACGCGCAGCGATGTCGCGGATCGCCGGACCGGGCCCGCCAAACCTCGCTCCATCATCCTATCAAGCCGCGCCGCCGTCGCCAGCCCGACGCCGCGGGGCGCCTGCACCGCCTCCATCAAGGGCGCCGGCGACTACTGCGGGAGAAACTCGACAATCGCCGCATCGATGCGCCCCAGCCGATCTTCACCGTGGAGAGCCGCGAGGACCAGCTTCTGAAGGACGATCCGTCGCGCGGCATACTGAAAAGCCTGCTCCTGCAGCCGGCGCGCATGCCGCGCGCCCTAGGCACCTTCACCCCTCGAATTGCCGGGTCTGCGATGAGCAACCGTCCCCTCAAGAGCACGGTCACCGGCGAGCTCGTGCCGTGTCGGAAGCGGAGTTCGCGGCCTAGACAGCCGACCCGCCCCCGCCATCGGTGCCCGCCAGCGTCCACCTGCTTCCCTTTGCGCGAGGCCGCCACGCGCGGGCTGATCAGCGCCGAATACGCGCTGGCCACCACCCGCACCGGCACCGTGCCGACGACCTGTGCTGGCTCGTGTCTGTAATAGCCTGAAATAAATCGAGATCCAGACGCATGCATCCCGGAAGCTTTTTTAGAGTTGGATTTCGCAACGCAGCAATTGCGTCTGTAGCTCGCTTGGGGAGGAACAGCGGAGGTTCCTCTCATGCAAGCATTCTCTTTTTTGACCGCTCTGGCTGTCATCGCAGCGATCTGCCTGACCGTCAGGATCCTCGCCTCGAACGGTAAGGGCGGAGTGCCGCCGCTGCCGAGCGAGCATTGAGCGCCGTGCCGCTAGACCCGGCATACGACGACATGGTCACGCAACCAATCACGCTTGCCCTGCAAGGGGGAGGGTCGCTCGGCGCCTTCGGCTGGGGGGTGTTGGACCGCTTGCTCGACACGCCCGACCTGCGCTTCGAGGTCGTCAGCGGGGCGAGCGCTGGGGCAATGAACGCTGCCATGCTGGTCCAGGGTCTCGCGATCGGGGGCCCGGCCGAGGCGAAACGCCTGCTGGAGATCTTCTGGCGCCGCGTGGCCGTCATCTCTGGCTCGCCTGACTTGCCGACGGCGTGGCTCTCACCGTTCGGCTACATGGTCTCGCCCATGGCGGATGCCCTGCGGCAGACCACGCGGCGCCTCACCCAACGCGAGGTGAACCCGCTTGGGCTTAACCCGCTTCGCACGGTGCTCGATGGGCTGTTCGATCCAGCAGCTCTTCGGCTCGAAGGCGCGCCGCGGCTTGTGGTCTCCGCGACGCGCGTCAGCACGGGCGAAGCGCGGCTGTTCCAGGGCGAGGAGGTGACACCCGAGGTGCTGCTGGCCTCCGCTTGCTTGCCGCAGCTGTTCCCGGCGGTGGAAATCGACGGCGAGCCCTACTGGGACGGCGGCTTCGCGAGCAACCCGCCGTTGCGGCCGCTGATCGAAGCTGGCGCCCCGCCCGACATCCTGCTGGTGCGCACGACACCTGTCGCGCGGCCCGGCGTGCCGATCGGCGCCACCGCAATCCTCGAGCGGACGGAGGAAATGACCTTCGGCGCGGCGCTGCGGCAGGAACTGCGTTCGCTCGCACTAGCGCAGCGCGTCCTGGAGGACCACTCGGAGGCGTGGGGCGTCCTCGCGCGGCTGCGTGATGCACGTCTCCACGTGATCGGCGCAGAGCAGGAGTTCCGGGCTTTGAAGACTGGCAGCCACCAGGATGCAAGTTGGGCTTTCTTGCATTCGATGCGCGAGCTGGGACACGAGGCCGCGGATCGCTGGCTGGCGACGGATCGGGCTGGGGTGGGTGTGCGCTCAACACTTGACCTGTCTCAGTTCCGCGGGCCCGTGCTGGAGCCAGGCTTTGCAGTCTAGCTGTCGCGCAATCGGGACCTCACCGCCGGCTCGACGCCGGGTCAGTGCTGACTCTGCTCCTCCTCGGGGTCGCCAGGTGGCATCAGCGGCGGAGGCGCCTTCTCATTGCCCTCGAGCAAGAGGATCGCTTCATAGATCGTCTCGAGCTGGTTGGTCGTCATCTTTGAGAAGTCGATTGCAGATGTCTGCGGCAGGGCGGGCGCTAACAGCGCCGCCGCTTTGGTCGTCGTCGCTAGCCATCCTTCTGCAAGTTCCAGAACACAGAGTAGCCAGGCACAACGTCCCGGATGCGACGGTTGTAGGCGGTTACCTGGAAGAACTGGCCCGCGGGGATGTAGGGCACTTCCTCGAAGGCCTGCAGTTGGATCTGCCGCGCGATGCGCTGCTGGGCCGCGAGGTCCTCGGCGGCGAACCACTCGTCCCGCAAGGCTTCCAGCCGCGGCAGTTCCGGCCAGCCGAACATCGCGTTCGGCCCGTTGGCGCGCAGGATCGCCTGCACCGCCGGCGTCGCCATATCGAGGCCGGACAGCGCCGTCATCGCCGCACTCCAGCCGCCGCGTTCGACTGGTTCCTTGCTGGCACGCCGGTTCAGGTAGGTGCCGAAATCCATGTACTGTGCGTCCACGTTCATGCCGGCCTTGCGCAGCATGTCGGCGCCGACATCGCCGAGCGACTTCACGAAGGCCGGGTCGGTCGCGATCAGCATTACCACCTTCTCGCCGCGATAGCCGGCCGCGGCCAGGTCGCGCTTGACCTTGTCGTAGTCGCGCGGGCCGGTCAGCACCTCCATCCCCGCATCGTTGGCCATCGGCGTGTTCGGCGTGAAGAATCCCGTCGGCACGCGCCACATCGAGGGATCGGATCCCGCGACGGGAATGACGAAGTCTTCCTGCTTCATCGCGCCCAGCAGCGCCCGCCGGATCGCGGGGTTGTTGAAGGGCGGCTGGACGTGGTTCAGGCGGAAGACGTTGAGGATCCCTGTGGATTCCTGCATCTCCACCCGCACGTTCCGCGCGCGGCGCAGCACCGGCACCAGATCGTTGGCGACGTATTCCCACCAATCCTGCTCGCCGCTCTGCATCGCCGCGGCGCAGGTCGCGGGGTCGTTGATCGTGGTCCATTCCACGCGATCGAGGTGCACGACCTTCGGCCCCGCCGTCCATTCCGGGCGGCCGCCGGAACGCGGGATGTAGTCCTCGTTGCGGGCATAGGCGTTGCGGGCACCGGAGATCCGCTCGTTCGCCAGGAACTTGAACGGACCGCTGCCCACCATCTCCGTCACCTGGGTGAAGGCGTCTGTGCGCGCCAGGCGTTCGGGCATCATCACGGGCAGAAGGGTCGGCAGCTTGCCCAGCGCATCCGGCAGCAGCGGGAAGCGGCGGTTCAGGCGGAAGGCAATGGTCCTGTCGTCGCCGGCGATGAGTTCCGCGGTTGCGGCCATCAGTGCCTGGCCGAAGGGATCGCGCTGCGCCCAGCGGCGGATGCTGGCGACGCAGTCCCGCGCCAGCACCCGTTCCCCGTCGTGCCACCTCAGCCCGTCGCGCAGCGTCAGGCGCCAGGTCAGCCCGTCGTTCTCGACGACATGCCCTTCGACCATCTGCGGCGAGGCGCGGAAGCTGCCGTCGGTGCCGTACAGCGTGTCGAACACCATCAGCCCATGGGTGCGCGTCGCGTAGACCGTGGTGAAGACGGGGTCGAGGATGTTCAGGTCGTTCTGCGGGATGAAGCGCAGCACGCGGCTGCGCTGCGCGCCGGCGAAGCGGGGCGCGGCAACTGCGGCGGAGACGCCGGCGATCAGGGTGCGACGCTTCATGGCCAGATTTCCTGCGTCAGAGGGAAGAGGCCGACCGGTCCGTCCAGGGCCGGTCGAAGGGGGTCAGGAACTTGTAGTCCACGCTGTAGTGCTTCAGCCGCCAGCCCTCGGGCGTGCGGACATAATTCTCATGCGTGATCGCGGACATCCAGAGCGCCTGGTTCGCCGCCGCCGCGGTGCAGGGCTCCCACAGCATCCAGCGCGCATGGGCGCGGTCGCCGTCGATGTCGATCAGCGGGTTGACGTAGTAGTGCATGGCGAAGGTCCAGGCGCTGAGGCGCAGGCGCTGGAAGATCGCCTCCCGCCCGACGATCGGGGCGGCGCCGTTCGGCGATCCGTCCCAGACCGCGTCGTCGGCGAAGACGCGGTCCACCATCGGGCGCATTGCCGCGTCGATCTCCTCCTGCGGCTTCGGCCTGTGGTCGCTCGTGAACTTGTCGTCGCAGACCTGCGCGTAATACGCCTTCATCCAGCGGATTTCCTCCGCATCCTCAAGCATCCGCAAACGGGTCGCGAGGTCGAGGCTCTTTCGGGCGGCGAAATCCATGCTGCTCCTCACCGGCCGTAGGACGGGACGTCGGCGCGCGTTGCGGCGCGGGAATACGGGAAGGGCACCTCGATCGAGACGCCAAGCGCCTCCGCCGCGTGCCAGGGCCAGCGCGGGTCGTTCAGGAAGCCGCGCCCGATCGCGATCATGTCGGCCTGGCCGGCGGCGAGGATCGCCTCGGCATGCGCGGGCTCGCGGATCAGGCCGACAGCCATGGTCGGCATCGCCCCGGCTTCCCTGACCTTCGACGCGAAGCGGACCTGGTAGCCCGGGCCGCTCGGGATAGAGGCGAAGCTGTTGCCGCCGGTCGAGACGTCCACGAAGTCGCAGCCCAGCGCGCCCAGCGCACAGCCGAAGGCGGCGGCCTCCTCCGTCCCTATGCCGCGACCGTCCCAGTCCGTGCCGTTGAAGCGCACGCCGAGCGGTCGGTCCTCGGGCCAGGCGGCGCGCACCGCCTCGAACACCTCGAGCGGGAAGCGCATGCGGTTCGACGGGCTGCCGCCATAGGCGTCCTGCCGCCGGTTCGCGATGGGCGAGAGGAAGCTGCTGAGCAGATAGCCATGCGCGCCGTGGATCTCGAGCAGGTCGATGTCGAGCCGGATGCAGCGCCGAGTCGTTGCAACGAAGGCGGCGATCGCCTCGTCCATGTCGCGGCGGTCCATCTCGCGCGGGGTCGGCCAGTCCGGCGCGAAGGGGATGGCGGAGGGGCCGAGCACTTGCCAGCCGCCCTCGGCTTCCGTCGCGTGGCCGCGGCCCTTGCCGTCGGCGGGGTTGCGCAGGGAGCCTTTCCGCCCGGCATGGCCAAGCTGCAGGCCGATCGGCATGCGGCTGTATTCGCGCGCCACCGCCAGCACGCGGGCCAGCGCGGCCTCGTTCTCGTCGTTGTAGAGGCCGAGGCATTCGCGGCTGATGCGGCCGCGCGGCTCGACCGCCGTCGCCTCGATCATCAGCAAGCCGGCGCCAGAGAGCGCGAGGTGGCCGAGATGGATCAGGTGCCAGTCCGTCGCATTGCCGTCGCGTGCGCTGAACTGGCACATCGGCGCGATCACGATCCGGTTCGGCAGCGTCAGGCCGCGCAGCCGGATCGACGAGAAGAGCAGGCTTGGCACGCGCGTCAGCTCCTGGCCCCCGCGGTGAGCTTCAGCATCTCGGCGCGCGAGGCCGGCACGTCCGGCCAGGGATAGAGCCTGAGGCCCGCGAAGCCTTCCTCGTCTCCGATCGCTGCGCGAATCCAGTCCGGCAGCGCGGCGTTCGCCGCCGCCTCCGCCGGGCGGCGGTCCCATTCCGTCACGACCGCCAGCGCCGGGCGGAAGGACGTGCCGGTCGGCGTGTCCTTCCCGCGATGAAGCAGCCGCACGCCCTGCGCGCCGAGACGCCGCAGCGCGGCATCGCCCTCGTCGTCCAGCCACGCCGCGACCCGCTTCTCCAGTGAGGCGTCGCCAGGGAAGCGCCACATTAGCACCCAGTCCGCATGGAACGGCGCCGCCGGATCGCGCGACGGCAGGGGCGAGCCTGCGTGGTGGTGATAGACCGTGCGCGGGTTCGTGACCTCGGCGAGGATGGCGGGCCGGTAGGGATCGGCGGAGGCCAGGGCGCGGTAGCGCGCGAAGGGCGCGGAATGGAACAGGCTCCAGTCCTTGGCCTGGTATATGTCCACTACCGACAGCCCGCCCGAGACCGCGAGGTAGGAGGTGCAGGTCGTGAAGCCACCCTGGAACAGGTGGGGCGCGTGCACGCCGGCATACCAGGTCACGAAGTCCGGCAGGTGCTCCCGCGGCAGCGCGAGCTCGACGACGTAGAAGATGTCCTCGGCCATGCCGACCCGTTCCTCCTCATGCCTTGCGAAGACGCTTGCCACGACCGCGCAGATCGTAGTGTGATAACAAAATGCCGCAGGCCGCAATCACGAAAATCGCTGCCGGGGACGCTTCGCTGGAACAGCAGGCCTACGACGCCATACGCCACGCGCTGATGGGCGGCAGCTTCGTGCCGGGCGACAGGCTCTCCATCCGCAAGGTCGCCGCGGCCCTCGGCACCAGCCCGATGCCGGCACGCGCGGCGCTGCAGCGGCTGGTGGCGGAGCAGGTGCTGGACGTCACGCCCTCCGGCACGGCGGTGGTGCCGCTGCTGAGCCGCGCGGCCTTCCTGGAGCTCCGCGCCATCCGCCTGCAGCTCGAGCCGCTGGCGACGAGCCTGGCGGCCGCGCATCTCGGCAAGACCGCACTCGCGCGGCTGGAGCGGCGGATCGCGAAGCTCGATGCCGCACGCGACCGCGGCGACATGGCGGCGGTGCTGACGGAGAACCAGCACTTCATGTTTGAGATCTACGGCGCCGCGAGGTCGCCGATGCTGCTGAGCTTCATCGAATCGCTCTGGCTGCGCCGCGGCCCGATGTACTGGTTCGCGCGCGCTGAACTGCTGCGCTGGCGTGCGCCCTTCACGCGCCATAAGGCCGCGGTCGCGGCGCTGTCGCGTGGCGACGGCGCGGCCGCGGCCGCGGCGATCCGCGACGAGATCCAGAGCACAACGGATTTCCTGCTGGCCGAGCTGCGCTTCGCCGACGATCCGGCGCCGCCCCGCGGGGTCGCCGCGCTGAAGCTGCTGCAGGGCCGTGCGGGGGCACGGCCATGAGCGGCCGCTTTGACGGCCGGGTCGGCCTGGTCACCGGCGCCGCCTCGGGCCTAGGCCGTGACGTGGCCATGGCCCTGGCTGCGGAAGGCGCGCGGCTCGTGCTGATGGACCGAGATGCGGCGGCGCTGGATGGCGCGGCTTCGGCGATCGGCGCGGTGCCCGTGGCGGGGGACGTCTCCGTTGCCGCCGACATGGCGCGCGCGGCGGAGGCGCTCGACCGGCTGGGGCCGGTGCGGCTGCTTGTGACCGCGGCCGGCATGCTCGGCCCGACGCGCGCGCTGCCGGATGTCGAGGAGACCGATTGGGACCGGCTCTTCGCGGTCAACGTGAAGGGCACCTGGCTCGCGCTGAAGCACGCGCTGCCGCGCATGGAGGCCGCGGGCGGCGGCGCGGTGGTCACCATCGCCTCCGGCGCGGGGCTCGCCGGCAACGCCATCTTCCCCGCCTATTCCGCCAGCAAGGGCGCGGTGGTGCTGATGACGCGCAGCGTCGCGGTCTCTCACGCCGCGCAGGGAATCCGCGCCAACACCGTCTGCCCCGGCCAGATCGACACGCCGATGCTGCGCGGCGTCTTCGATGCGCTGGGCGAGGAGGCCGCCGCGGTCGAAGCGACGTTCAAGGCGCGCAACCCCTCGCGCCGCTTCGGCGCGCCGTCCGAAGTGACGGGCGCCGTGCTGTTCCTGCTGAGCGACGCCGCGTCCTACATCAACGGCGCGGCGCTGCCGATCGATGGAGGCCGCCTTGCCTGACGCCGCCCGCTTCGCCGGCCGCGTGGCCATCGTCACCGGTGCCGCGCGCGGGATCGGCGCCGGCGTCGCACGGCGGCTCGCCGAAGAAGGCGCCGCCCTTCTGCTCGCGGATCGCGAACCGATTGTGCAGGACGTCGCCGCCTCGCTCGGCGCGACGGCGCTCATTGTCGACGTCGCCGCACCCGATGCGGGCGAGCGGATCGCGGCTCTGGCGCTGGAGCGTCACGGCCGCATCGACGTGCTGGTGAACAATGCCGGCATCGGCGGGTCGAAGCCGCTGTCGGAATCCGACGATGCGCTGCTGGCGCGGCTGATCGACGTGAACCTCGGCTCGGTGCTGCGCGTGACGCGCGCGGTGGTCCCGCACCTCCCGCGGCCGGGCGGCGCCGTCGTCAACGTCGCCTCGGTCTATGGCCTGGTCGGGCATCCCGGCACGATCGGCTACGCCGTCGCGAAGGCTGGCGTCGCGCAGTTCACGCGCACGCTGGCGGCGGAACTCGGTCCCGCCGGCATCCGCGTTAACGCCGTCGCGCCGGGCCTGATCGAGACGCCGATGACCGCCGGCCTGCTGGAAGGCGACTGGTACCGCCGCACCATGCTCGCGCCGACGCCGCTGCGCCGCGCCGGCCAGCCGGAGGAGGTCGCCGCGGCCATCGCCTTCCTGGCCTCTTCCGATGCATCCTTCGTGACCGGCCATGTCATGGCGGTTGATGGCGGCTGGCTCGTTGCGCGCCACCCGCCGCGGGAGGAGAACTGATGATCGACATGAGCGTGAAATGGCCGGACGGTGCGCGGGTCGCCGTGGCGCTGACGTTCGACTTCGACGCGGAGACGCTGTGGCTGTCGCGCGATCCCTCCAACGCGCGGCGGCCCGGCACCCTCAGCCAGGGCACATACGGCGCCAAGGTCGGCGTGCCGATGATCCTGCAGACGCTGAAGGAGGCCGGCGTGAAGGCCACCTTCTTCATCCCGGGCTGGACGGTCGAGAACCACGCGGATCGCGCCGGGATGATCCTGCGCGAGGGCCATGAGATCGGACACCACAGCTATTCCCACGCCTGGCCCGACCCCGACCGCCCCGACAAGGACGTCGAGGAGATGGAGCGCGGGCTCGAGGCGCTGAAGCGTGTGCTCGGCGTCGTGCCGAAGGGCTATCGATCGCCCGCCGGCGAGACGACGGACGAGCTGGTGCGGCTGCTCGACAGGCACGGCTTCGAATACGACAGCTCCATGATGGGAGACGTGAACCCGTACCGCCTGCCGCATCCCGATGGTGGGCGACAGCTGGTGGAGCTCCCCTATCACTGGAGTCTGGACGACGCACCTTTCACGCTGTTCTCGGTGAAGACGCCGCGGCCGATCATGACCAACGGCCATATCCGCGAGATCTGGCAGGACGAGTTTAGCGAGATCCACCGCTGGGGCGCCTTCTATCACCTGGTGATGCACCCGCAGCTCAGCGGCCGGCCGAGCCGCATCGCGCTGCTGCGCGGGATGATCGACTTCATCCGCGGCTTCGACGGCGTGTGGTTCGCCACCTGCGCCGAGGTTGCCGCGGCCTGGGTGGCACAGGAAAAAGCATAGGACGGGGAGGAGGAAGAGTGATGCTGACGAGACGGACGGCCTTGGCCGGGATCGGCGCCGCGGTGACGGCGGGCAGCGCGCGCGCGCAGTCTCGCGCGCAGCCGCTGCGCTTCGTGGTGAATGTCGGGCTGCAGAACCTCGACCCGATCTCCAGCCCGTCCTTCGTCACTCGCAACTTCGCCTATCTTGCCTTCGACACGCTGGTCTCGATGGATGGCAAGGGCGAGTACCGCCCGCAGATGCTGCAGGGCTGGGAGATCAGCGCGGACCGCCTGACCTGGACCTTCGTGCTGCGACCGGGCCTGGAGTTCCACGATGGGACCAAGGTGACGGCAGAGGACGCCGTCGCCTCGCTGAAGCGCTGGGGCGGGCGGGACTCGATCGGCCGGCGCCTCATGGCGGCGACCGCGGACCTGTCGGCCACCGACGAGCGGACCTTCGTGCTGAAGCTCGCGCGGCCCTTCGGCGGCGTGCTCGAAGCGCTGGGCAAGCCGAGCGTGCACGTCCCCTTCATCATGCCCGCCCGCATCGCGAACGGCACGCCGCCCGCGCAGCAAGTGCGGGAGATCGTGGGCTCCGGTCCCTTCATCTTCGAGCGCGAGGGCTGGGTGCCCGGCGAGCGCGCGCATTTCCGCCGCAACCCGCGCTACGTCCCGCGCGACGAGCCCGCGGACGGGCTGGCCGGTGGCAAGATCGCGAAGGTCGAGCGCGTGGAGATGCTGACCATGTCCGATCCCGGCCTGCGCGTCGCCGCGCTGCAGACCGGCGAAGTGGACTACCTGGAATACGCGCCGGTGGACTACCTGCCGCGCCTGCGCAGCAACCGCGCCATGACGATCGCGGCCGCGGGCGGCCAGGCCGAGCTGATGTATGCCGCGAGCCTCAACCACTACTTCCCGCCCTTCGACAACGTGCTGGTGCGCCGCGCCGTGCAGCAGGTGCTGGACCGCGAGGAGATCCTGGGCGGCGTTGGCTTCGGACCCGGCCTCGGCCAGCCCGACTGCACGTCTCTCTTCATGTGCGGCGCGGCCTACAGCAGCACGAACGGCTCCGACCTCATCGCGCGACCGAGCCTCGATCGCGCGCGAGAGCTGCTGCGCCAGGCCGGCTACAACAACGAGCGCGTCGTGCTGCTGCTGCCCGCGGACAGCCCGCTGCTGAACCCCTTCGGCCTGGTGCTGATCGATCGCATGAAGCGCGCCGGCTTCAACGTGGATGTGCAGGCCGCGGACTGGGCGACGCATGCGCAGCGCTGGGTGCAGAAGCAGCCGCTGGACCAGGGCGGCTGGAACATCGTCCCGGTCGTCTACACCGGCTTCGACCTGGCGAACCCGCTGTCCAACATGGGCGTCGGCTTCAACTGCACGGACAACCAGCCCTGGGGCTATTGCGACGCGCCGATGACGCCGGTGATCGAAGCCTTCGAGGCTGAGAGCGATCCCGCGAAGCGCCGCGAGCTCGCGGGACAGCTGCAGAAGCTGGCCTTCGAGGCCGCGACCTTTCCGATTGCCGGCCAGTTCCGGAGCCCCGCGGTCTGGCGGTCGGAGTTGCGCGGCGTCATCGACTTCGGCTTCCCCGTGATCTGGAACATCCAGAAGCCGGCCCGCTGAACTGACAGGGGCGGGATACGAGCCGGCGCATCTCATCGACACTCGCAGGCGCGCGGAGATCCTCGGACCACTACTGCAGCCGGGGTCCGACCCCCATCGGACTCTCGCTGCGCCACTAGTTCCGAACCTCTCCTGACGCAGGTACACGATCTGCAGTCGCAGCCGCTGCGCCTGCAGCCTCTTGGCCTGCAAGCCGAGTTCCGCCATGCGACGCGCCGTGTGCTCCCCGGCCAGGTCCCCACCCAGCGCCGCGATCATCGCGACCAGCGCGCCGGGATGCTTGGGCAGTTTGCTGTCGAACTCGTCCCACACGCCGCCACATCAGGGCAAGGTCCTATACCCGATCTCGCAGGGCGCATGCCCTTCGCGCAACGCGTTGCTCCTGCGACGGCTAACGACGGAGCGATCATTCCGTCGCGAGCGCCCGGCTCCTCAGCTCGCTGCGCGGCTGCGCGCCGGCAGCCTGCTTGGGCTTCTGTGACGCCGCTCGCTTTGGCGGCCACCAGCGCAGCCCGCGTCCGCTCGCTGATCAGCTCGCGATCGTTCTGCGCCGTCGCCGCGTAAATCCGCATTTATCAGGTCGCCTGCGCCGGGCAGGCGCTTTCGGTATCTCCAGGCGGCAAAGCCAACCAGCGTCATCGGAGGTGCTTGAAACCAGCCATGGAGGGTCCACTTACCATCCAGTCAGATGGTGATAGGATGTTTATGGGATGGCGGTCAACGTGCACGAACTGCGGCCCAAAGCCAGCAGCGACACCGAAAAGATCACGATCAACCTCGGCTATGTCGATCTCGGCCACATCGATCTGCTGGTGCAGGACGGCTTCTACTCGAACCGGACTGACTTCATCCGCACAGCAATCCGCAACCAGATCGAACGCCATGCGGACGCGACTAAACAATCCGTCGCCCGAAAGAGCCTGGATCTCGGGCTGCGGCACTTCAGCCGTGCGGATCTCGAAGCGGCCCGTGCAGCAGGCCAGCGTCTCGACATTCGGGTGCTCGGCCTTGCCAGCATCGCGGCCGATGTCACACCCGAGCTTGCTCAAGCGACGATCGCCTCGATCTCCGTCCTGGGGGCGCTGCAGGCCAGCGCCGCAGTGAAGGCCGCCCTCGCCGACCGCACCCGCTGACCGGGTGGCTGCCGACCCGCATCGGGACGGTGACCCTTCGTTTCCACCCTTGGCATTCCACGACGGGATGCAGAGCGAGCCTCCTCGTGAGGACGGCTGGCCTGTGTCCACGCATTGAAAGCACCAGATATGAACGCGATCCTCCCGAACCACATGCTCGAGGCGACCCGTCTCACCCGCGAAGGTAAACTGACCGAAGCCTCCGCGCTGCTGCAGCGTCTGTTCCGCGGTGAGGCGCCGGCTGACACCGCGGCGACCGTGCGGCAGGATACGGCAGGGCAGGCTGCTGGGCGTCTGCCGCGCGTCATCGACGTCGATCCCGAGACGGGCGAGGCATCCGGTCCCGCGCCGGCTCCAACTGCCGCGGAGCCGCGAACAGCAGCTACCGGCCGTTGGCCGGCCGCTGGCCTGGGCACGGCCACGATGCAGATGCCGGAAGGGCTGCGCGGCTTCCTCGACCAGATAAACCAGGGTGGCTTGGCTCAGGGCCTGGGCGCGTTGGCGCAGGGTGCAATGTCGCGTACGGCCGAGCCGTTGCCGGACGGCGCCCAGTTCGTGGCTGGGTCCTTCAGCAGCGACGCCGGCACCCGCGGCTACAAGCTCTACATCCCGAGCACCTATCGCGGCGAGGCGGTGCCGCTGGTCGTCATGCTGCACGGCTGCACCCAGTCGCCCGATGACTTCGCGGCCGGTACGCGGATGAACGCGCTCGCTGAGGAGCACGCCTGCCTGGTCGTCTATCCGGGCCAGACGCAATCGGCGAACGCCCAGAAGTGCTGGAACTGGTTCAGCCCGGGTGACCAGCGGCGCGACCAGGGCGAACCTGCGCTGATCGCCGGTATCACGCGCCAGATTATGCGCGACCACGCGGTCGACCCGAGGCGCGTCTACGTCGCCGGGCTGTCCGCCGGCGGTGCGGCGGCCGCTATCATGGCGCAGGCGTACCCCGATCTGTACGCCGCGGCCGGGGTGCATTCCGGTCTGGCCTGCGGTGCCGCGCGCGACATCCCCTCGGCCTTTGCCGCCATGCGCCAGGGCGCTGCCGCGCCACAGCAACCCGGACGCGCAGGAGCAGCTGGAAGAACCCGGCGTATCGTCCCGACCATCGTGTTCCATGCCGACAAGGACGGCACCGTCCATCCCCGCAACGGTGACCAGGTCATCGCCCAATCGGGTGCGGCCGGCGGCCTACGGACGGAGGTGCAGCGCGGGCAGGTGCCGGATGGCCACGCCTACAGTCGCACCATCCATGCCGATGCTGCAGGCCAGCCGGTCCTTGAGCAATGGCTGGTCCATGGTGGCGGCCATGCCTGGTCGGGCGGCAGCGCCGCCGGATCCTACACCGACCCGCGGGGCCCAGATGCATCGCGCGAGATGCTCCGCTTCTTCTTCGAGCATCCGCAGAGTGCCCAGGGCTGGTGACCACGCTGCCGGGTCGCCTCAGCCGGCGACCCGGTAGACCATGTACGAACCGCGCGCGCCCTGCTTGTTCGGGGCGGCCTGGCGGACCCGTTCCAGCACCTGGACCTCGATCCCCTGGCGCTCCTTCAGGCCCGCGAAGAAGCCGCGGACCGTGTGCTGCTGCCAGCCCGTGGCGTCGCAGATCTGCGCGACGGTGGCCCCCCTCCTCACGGCGGAGAAGGGCCAGAACCTGCTCCTGCTTCGTGCCCTCGCGCGGCTTGCGCGGCTCGCTAGGCTGCCGGGTCGGCCGGGGCGACTTGCCCGCCAGCGCGGTGCGGAGGGTCGCCATCGCGTCCTCCAGCGCTGGCCCTGGGGGGCTGGCCCAGCGAGGCGTCCCAGGCGGTCAGGACGGCCGTGGCGACCTCGGCGGAGGACAGGCGACCGAGGACGCCCAGGACGGCTTCAGCGGGCTCCTGCGCGACTTCTGCAGCCGCGACCGCG
The DNA here is from genome assembly GCF_050563545.1 of Falsiroseomonas sp. HW251. Classification (NCBI taxonomy): domain Bacteria; kingdom Pseudomonadati; phylum Pseudomonadota; class Alphaproteobacteria; order Acetobacterales; family Roseomonadaceae; genus Falsiroseomonas; species Falsiroseomonas sp. HW251. The sequence goes on along the minus strand of NZ_JBNXUM010000008.1, from coordinate 164,772 downwards.
TCCTGCTCCGCGACGGTTGCCTGCGGCGCCTGACCCTGCGCCTGCCGGAAGCCGAGCTGCCGGCGCTGCTGTTCAACATCACCCGCGGCGTCGACGTGAAGCAGCAGCTCCCGCGCTTCGGCTCTGCGGCGTTCCCTCGCTCATCGTCATCTCGGCGACGGTGCTGTCCGCCAGGGACCTGCTCTGGGCCGCGGAGGGGCGGCGCATGCTGCTGGTCAACCGCGTCGCGGACGAGACCGACCTCCAATACGTCAGCTGCGACAGCATCGCCGGCACGCGCGCCGTCGCCGACCACTTCCACGAATGCGGCGTACGCCGCGTCGCCTATGTCGGGGGTCTCGCCCATACCGTCATCGCGCGGGAGCGGCGCGACGCCTTCATCACGCGCATCGCGGAGCACGGCATGACGCTGACCGATGCGGTGCATGCGGGAGAGTACAGCTACCTCGCTGGCTGGCTGGCAGGCGGCGCAGGCGCTATCCCTGGCGAAGCAGCCCGAAGCGATTTTCTTCGCCAACGACGTCCTGGCAGCCGGCGCGGGATGGACGCGCTGCGGAAGGTGCGTGGCCTGGCGAGCCCGCGACATGCTGGTGGCTGGCTTTGACGACATCCCGATGGCCGCATGGCCGCGCTACCAGCCGACGACCATCCGCCAGCCCGTCGAGCGCATTGTCGAGGAAGCTGTGGCCTGGGCGATGCCGGGCCCTCATGCCGGAACGGGCGCGCAGGACCTCAGGCTTTCCGGCGAGCTTGTCGTGCGGTCCTCGACGCTGCGCGATGCGGGTACCGCCACGTAGCGCCGCCTGACGTTGCCCGGCCGCGGCGATCAGTCCCGCGCCGCCCAGAGCAGGCCGCGGCGGACGATCGTGCGCATCTCCGGCACCTCGAACTCCGACGCGACATGACCGAGCGACGAGTAGAACACCCGGCCCTTGCCGTGCCGGCGCTTCCAGACCACGGGCATGACATGGCCCTCGATCCAGTCGGCGTGCTCGCCGCCGAAGGTGGTGGTCGCGAGCACCTCGTTGTTGGGATCGACATGCATGTAGTACTGCTCTGAACGGTAGGGGAAATCCTGGATCCCCTGCATGATCGGGTCGTCGGGACGCGTGATGTTGACGCGGTAGTCGATGATGTTGCCGGGATGCGCGACCCACTGGCCGCCGACGATGAACTGGTACTTCACCTCGTTGCGGAAGCTGTCGGCCATCTGGCCGTGAAAGCCGCCCATGCCGACGCCGGAGCGGATGGCGGCGGATAAGCCCTCAACCTCCTCCTTCTCGATGGTGGACATCGTCACCATCGGCACGATCAGGTTGAAGTTGGGCAGGGCGGGATCGGTGTAGGCTTCGGTGGTGTTCTCCGTCACCACGTCGAAGCCTTCCTCGCGCAGCATCCCGCCCACGATCGCGGCGCATTCCTCGGGCTGATGACCGAGCCATCCGCCCCAGACGATCAGGGCCTGCTTCGCCATGGTTCGCTTTCCTTCGCTTCAGTCGAGGTCGCCGAGCACGGAGCGCGGCGGCAAGGGGGCGGGGCGCTCGCAACGGCTTTCGATCTCCACCGTCCGGCCGCTATCGCTGGAACGTCCGAAGGCCTCCATGATCTCGAGCACGTGGAAGGCGACGTCGCCGTTGCAGCGATGCGGTCGGCCGGTGCGGATGGCGCGCGCCATGTCCGCCAGACCCAGGATGCGGAAATTGCCGTCGGCGAAGCCGTGGGAGAGCGGGACATCCGCCCAGGGCTCCCGCCGCTTCGCGAGCGAGACCGTGCCGCCGAACCGATTGGGATCGGGGACCACCAGGCTGCCCTCGGTCCCGTAGATCTCCATGTTGCCGTGGCGGTGCTGCCAGACGTCGAAGCTGGTCGTGACGGAGACGACGGCGCCGTTCACGAAGTGCAGCAGGCCCGTGACATGCGTCGGCGTCGCGACCTTGATGACCTCGCCGGTTTTTGGCCCGCTGCCGACCGTGCGCTCCGCGAAGCCCGTGGTGGTCGATCCCTGCACGCGCGCGACGGGGCCGAGCAGGTTCACCAGGTTCGTCAGATAGTACGGACCCATGTCGAACATCGGCCCGCCCCCCGCGGCATAGTAGAAGGCGGGATCGGGGTGCCAGTGCTCGTGCCCGTGATTGAGCATGAAGGCCGTGCCCGACAGCGGCGCGCCGATCGCGCCTTCGTCGATCAGCCGCCGCGCGGTCTGGTGCGCGCCGCCGAGGAAGGTATCCGGCGCGCAGCCCACGCGCAGCCCCGCACGCGCGGCTTCCTCCAGCAGCGGCCGCGCCTCGGCGGTGGAGGTGCCGAGCGGCTTCTCCGTATGCACATGCTTGCCGTGGCGGATGGCAGCGAGCGCGATCGGCACATGCGCCTGCGGCGTCGTCAGGTTCAGCACGACCTCGATCGCGGGATCGTCGAGCAGCGCCTCGACGCTCGTGGCGCGGATGCCGAATTCCTCGGCGCGCTTCGCTGCGGCTTCGGGGTTCGCGTCCGCGCAGCAGGCGATCTGCAACTCCGGAAAAAAATGCGCGGCGCCGCGCAGATAGGCCGCGCTGATGTTGCCGCAGCCGATCAGGCCGACGGTGACGGGCTTCATGCCGATGCTTCCTCCAAGCCCGGCCTGTTCCAGTCCGTGGCGTTCCATGGGGCTTCGTAGATGCGGCGGAGCACGATGGTGGCGGCGCCGCGCGCCCACATGTCGTCGCCCCAGCCGTGGAACATGATCTCGGTGCCGTCGCGGAGGCTCGGCAGCACGTTCGCCGCGACCGCTTCCAGCAGCGGCTCGCTCAGCAGCTTGCCGGCCCGCAGCCCCTCGCCGGTCAGGATGACGCGCGGCGGGTTGAGCAGGTTCACAAGGTTGGCGATGGCCAGCCCGACGGCGGCGCCGGCCTCGCGGAACAGCGCGGCGACCGCCTCCTCGCCGTCGCGCGCGCGCAGCGCCAGATCGTCCACGCGCTGCGGCGCGTCGTCGCCCTGCGTCAGCAGACCCGCTTCCTCCGCCTGGCGCAGCAGCCCCCAGTCCGAGGCATAGGCATCAAGACAGCCACGCTGGCCGCAGCGGCAAGGCCTGCCAGCGGCCTCCCCCTTGGTGTGGCCGAGCGCCGGGGCGATGCCATGCGCGCCGCGATAGACCTTTCCATCCACGATCAGCCCGAGGCCGATCGTGTTTTCCACGGTGACCACGGCGAAGGAGGAGAGGTCGCGACCGAGCCCGAACCAGTGCTCCGCCAGCGCCACGAGATTCGCATCGTTCTCCAGCAACGCCGGCACGCCGAGCCGCGCGGCGATCGCCTCGGCGAAGCGCACGGGGTTGGGACCGAGCACCGGGCTCCAGTGCGAGATCCCGCTGACGCCATCGATGACGCCGGGCAGGCCGACGCCGACGCCGCTGATCGCGTCCATGCGCAGGCCGGCATCGGCGACGCAGCGGCGCACGCCGTCCTCGACGAGGTCGGCGACGACGTCCGGCGCCTGGCGCGCGACGCGGACCGGCAGCACCAGGCTTGCCAGGCTCGCGCCGGTCGCATCGGTGACCGCGATGCCGATCCGGAAGGGCGTCAGCTTCACGCCGACGACGTGGTAGGCCTTCGGGTTGAGCCCGAGCAGCACGCGCGGCCGCCCGCGCGCGCCGTCGCCGCCGGAGCCGACGTGGTGGACGTCGACCAGCCCTTCCTCGATGAGTTGCGCGGTGATGGCGGAGACGGAGGCGGGGCTGAGTTCGGTGCGCGCCGCGATCTCGACGCGCGCGATCGGTCCGTCGCGGCGGATCGCATCGATCACGTGGTAGCGGTTGATCGCCCGCATGAGCTCGGGGTCGGCCGTTTTCATGCGGTCGTCGCGTTCCTCCGTGCGGGCAGGATTGGCCCCGTGCCGGGGAGCGTCAAGCGCTTAAATACGGCGGTCGAAAAAAATGCGTTCAGGCTACCGTGAGTGTGCAGATGGTTGTTGACGCGGCCTGCATCCGGCCAGCATGTTTATACGGAGCCTGAATTAACGAGGCGCGCCCGCAGGCGCAAAAGGAGGAAACGATGCACATCTGGCTGCGCGCAGCCGCCGTCGGCGCTGCACTGATGGCGTCCTCGCTCCCCGCCTTCGCCCAGACCACCATACGGTGGTTCATCTCGGAGAACACGCCGGAGACCACAGCCTGGCAGCGCGATGTCGCGCGACGCTACCAGGAAGCGCACCCGAATGTCCGCTTCAATATCGAGGTGATGTCGGGCGAGCCTTACAAGCAGAAGCTCGCGACGTCCTTGCAGTCGAACGAGCGCCCGCACCTCATCTACACCTGGGGCGGCGGCGTGATGTACGCGCAGGCCGAGGCCGGGCTGCTGCAGGACATCTCCGCGCAGATGCGCGGCGCCTGGGCGGACAGCCTCAACCCCGGCGCGGTCGAGGCGCTGAGCCGCCGCGGCGCCGTATATGGCGCACCGACCCACCAGACCATGGTCGCGCTGTTCTACAACCGCCGCTTGCTCGCCCAGGCCGGCGTGGATCCCGAGAGCCTTCGCACCTGGGACGGCCTGCTCGAGGCCGTGCGCAGGCTGCGCGCCGCGGGCATCCAGCCCTTCAGCGTCGGCGGGTCGGACAAGTGGCCGCTCAACATGATCTGGGCGAGCCTGTCGCTGCGCGTCGGCGGCCGCCAGGCCTTCGAGGCCGCGTTCAACCGCCAGGGCCAGGGCTTCGCCGGGCCCGATTTCCAGCGCGCGAGCGATCTCTTCAAGCAGCTGATCGACCTGCAGCCCTTCCAGCGCGGCTTCCTCGGCGACACCGCGCCGCAGGCCGCGGGCCAGTTCGGCGACGGCCGCGTCGCCCTTCAGGTCATGGGCAACTGGTTCGTCAACACCCAGCGCACGCAGAGCGCCAACCAGCAGGGCGTGCCCGACGGCGATTTCGGCTGGCTGCCCTTCCCGCAGGTCGAAGGCGGCCGGGCCGCGCCGAACGACGTGGTGGGCGGCGTGAACGGCTTCCTCGTCACCCGCGGCGCGCCGCCCGAGGCCGTTGACTTCCTGCGCTTCTACACGAGCCCTGCCATCCAGCGCGAAGCGGCCGAGCGCGGCTTCTTCATCCCGGCCTCCCGCGGCGCTGGCGAGGCGCTGCAGAACCGCATGCTGCGCGAGATCGCGGGCTACCTCTCGCGCGCGGCCTATGTGCAGAACTTCTACGACCAGATGCTTGGGCCCTCCGTCGGGCGTGTTGCGAACGACACCTCGGCTGACCTGGCGACCGGCCGGATCACCACGCGCCAGGTCGGGCGGATGATCCAGGACGCCTGGGAACTCGAGCAGTAAGGACGGGCCGAGAGTGAGCGGCGCACAGACCCTTTCCGCCCCGGCCGCGCTCGGCAATGCCGAGCGTGGGCGCCATCGGCGGCAGGCGGCACTGGCCCGCACTGCGACGGCAGGCGGCTTCCTGCTGCCCGCCACGCTGCTGTTCACGCTCTTCGTCGTGCTGCCGGTGGCCGAGGCCGCCTGGTACAGCTTCTATCGCTGGAACGGCTACGGCACGCCGACCAACTGGGTGGGCTGGCGCAACTACGAGCTGCTGTTCGCCAACACCGTCTTCGCGACGGCCGTCATCAACACCATGCTGGTCGTCGTGGTCTCGCTGCTGCTGCAACTGCCGCTGGCGCTCTGGCTGGCGATGCTGGTGGCGCGCGGCGGAAGGGTCAGCACGATCTTCCGCACGATCTTCTTCCTGCCTTATGTGCTGGGCGAGATCGCGGCGGGGCTGATCTGGCGCTTCGTCTTCGACGGCAATGTCGGCCTGATCGCCGCCGCGGCCCGGGCGCTCGGCTTCGATCCGCCCTTCCTGCTGGCGGACCCGGACCTCGCGATCTACACGATCCTGGCCGTCGTGGTATGGAAGTATTTCGGCTTCCACATGATGATCTACGTCGCGGGGCTGCAGGACATTCCGCGCGAGTTGCGGGAAGCCGCCGAGATCGACGGCGCTACGCGCTGGCAGTCCTTCCGCTACATCCTGCTGCCGATGCTCTGGCCGGCGATCCGGATCTCGATCTTCTTCAGCGTCGTGGGCTCGCTGCAATTGTTCGACGTCGTGATGCCGCTGACCGCGGGCGGGCCGTCCAACATGACTCACACCGTGGTCAGCTTCCAGTACACCTTCGGCATCACGCGCATGAACATCGGCTTTGGCAGCGCGGTCGGCGTGGTGCTGTTCATCGCCTGCGTCGGCTTCACGCTGGTCTATCGCCGCTTCGTCCTCAGGGAGCGCGACTGATGCGCGACGAATCCCCCTTCGCCCGCCACCTGTCGCTGCTCGCCGTCGCCGGCTTCGTGCTGATCCCGCTGGTCACCGTCGCGATCGGCGGCTTCAAGACGATGGGCGAGTTGCGCGTGAACCCCTTCGGCCTGCCGTCCGACTGGTACCTCGACAATTACCTGTCCTCGCTGACGAGCTGGCGGCTCTGGCGCTCGCTCGGCAATTCGGTGCTGCTGGCAGGCGGGACGGTGCTGCTGACGCTGGTCGTGTCGACACTGGCGGCCTTCGCCTTCGCGCAGATCCGCTTCTTCGGGAAGAAGCTGCTCTTCTCCTACTTCCTCATGGGGCTGCTGTTTCCCGCTGCCACCGCGATCCTGCCGCTCTTCATCCGGGTGCGGAACCTCGGGCTGCTCGACACCTACTGGGGTGTGATCCTGCCTCAAGCGGCGTTCGGGCTCGGCATGGCGATCCTGCTGCTGTGGGGCTTTTTCCGGCAGCTGCCGGAGGCGCTGTGGGACGCCGCTAATATCGATGGCTGCGGCTATGGCCGTTTCCTCTGGCATGTCGTGCTGCCGCTGTCGCGGCCGATCCTGGCGACGGTCGCGGTCTTCTCCCTCGTGCACAGCTGGAACAGCTACCTGCTTCCGCTGACGCTGCTGAACTCGTCCAGCTCCTATCCCTGGACGCTGACCATCATGGACTTCGCTGGCGAGTATTCGACGGACTGGCCCATGATCCTCGCCTTCATCACCCTCACCTTGGTGCCCGCCGTGATCTTCTTCCTCGTCGCGCAGAAGCAGATCGTCGCCGGGCTGACGAACGGCGCCGTCAAGGGCTGACCGCGCCGCCGGAGGAACGCGCCATGACCATGCGGACCATCAAGGGGCCGGCCATCTTCCTCGCGCAGTTCGCGGGGAATGCGGCGCCCTTCAACAACCTTCGGGACATCGCTCGCTGGGCGGCCGGCCACGGCTACAAGGGCGTGCAGATCCCGTCCTGGGACGCGCGCCTCTTCGACCTTGCGAAGGCCGCGGAGAGCAAGGGCTATTGCGACGAGGTGAAGGGCACCCTGGCCGAAGCCGGCGTCGCCCTGACGGAGCTGTCGACGCATCTGCAGGGCCAGCTTGTCGCCGTGCACCCCGCCTATGACCTTGCCTTCGACGGCTTCGCCGCGCCCGAGGTCCGCGGCAACCCGAAGGCGCGGCAGGAATGGGCGGTGAAGCAGATGAGCATGGCCGCGCAGGCCTCGCGCAACCTCGGCCTGACGGCGCATGCCACCTTCTCCGGCGCGTTGGCGTGGCCCTTCATCTACCCCTGGCCGCAGCGCCCCGCGGGCCTGGTCGAGACCGCCTTCGACGAACTCGCCGCGCGCTGGCGCCCGATCCTCGACGCCTTCGAGGAGGCGGGCGTCGATGTCTGCTACGAGATCCACCCCGGCGAGGACCTGCACGACGGCGTCACCTTCGAGATGTTCCTCGAGCGCGTCGGCAACCACCCGCGCTGCAATATCCTCTATGACCCCAGCCACTTCGTCCTGCAGCAGCTCGACTACCTCGACTACATCGACACCTACCACCAGCGCATCCGCATGTTCCACGCGAAGGACGCGGAGTTCAATCCGACGGGGCGGCAGGGCGTCTATTCCGGCTACCAGCCCTGGGCGAACCGCGCGGGACGCTTCCGCTCGCTCGGCGACGGGCAGGTCGATTTTGGCGCGATCTTCTCCAAGCTCTCGCAATACGGCTACGACGGCTGGGCCGTGCTGGAGTGGGAGTGCTGCATCAAGGACAGCGAGCAGGGCGCGGCCGAGGGCGCACCCTTCATCGCGAACCACATCATCCAGGTCGCCGCGCGTGCCTTCGACGATTTCGCGGCGAGCGGCGTGGACATGGCGACCAACCGCAAGCTGCTGGGTATCGGCTGAGATGACGATCGAGGCAGGCAAGGGTGGCGCGGCGGGACGGCGTCTGCGCCTCGGCATGGTCGGCGGCGGGCAGGGCGCCTTCATCGGCGCCGTGCACCGCATCGCCGCGCGGCTCGACGACCGCTACGAGCTGGTGGCCGGCGCGTTGTCGTCTGATCCCGCGCGCGCCAAGGCCAGCGCGGCGGAACTGCACATCGCGCCCGACCGCGCCTATGGCAGCTTCGAGGAGATGGCGGAGCGCGAGGCCGGGCGGCCCGACGGCATCGACGTCGTCGCTATCGTGACCCCGAACCACATGCACGCCGCGCCGGTTCGCGCGTTCGCCGATCGCGGCATCCACGTGATCTGCGACAAACCGCTGACGCATCGGCTGGAGGATGCGGAGGCGCTGGCGGGCGTGCTGCAGCGCGCCGGCATCGTCTTCGGCCTGACGCACAATTATACGGGCTATCCCATGGTGCGCCAGGCCCGCGAAATGGTCGCCGCCGGCGAACTTGGCGCCATCCGGGTCGTGCAGGTCGAGTATCCCCAGGACTGGCTGACGACGCGGCTGGAAGAGACAGGTCAGAAGCAGGCCGACTGGCGCACCGACCCCGCGCGGTCCGGAGCCGCGGGTTGCGTTGGCGACATCGGCACGCATGCCTTCAACCTCGCAGAATTCGTCACGGGCCTGACCTGCGACAGCCTGGCGGCGGAGCTCACAACCTTCGTCGCGGGACGCCGGCTGGATGACAACGCGCATATGCTGCTGCGCTTCGCTGGAGGCGCGCGCGGCAGCCTGTGGTCGTCCCAGGTCGCGCCAGGCAACGAAAACGGGCTGAAGCTGCGCGTCTTTGGCGAGAAGGGCGGGCTGGAGTGGCACCAGGAGCAGCCGAACGCGCTGCGCCTTGCGCCCTTCGGCGAGCCGCCGCGGATAATCAGCCGAGCCGGTCCCGGCTCCTCCGCCGTCGCCGGCCATGCAAGCCGTATCCCAGCCGGGCATCCCGAAGGCTATCTCGAGGGTTTCGCGCAGCTCTATCGCGACTTGGCGGAGCAGATTAGCGCGCGCATCGACGGGCGCGATCCCGATCCCACGTGCCTGCTGGTGCCCGGCATCGCGGAAGGGCTGCGCGGGATGCGGTTCATCCTCGCCGCGGTCGAATCATCGCGTCGTAACGCGGCCTGGACGCCGATCGCCGGCTGATGCATTTCGGAGAGTCTGCACTCCGCCCACTTCCACGGTAGCCGGTCAGACACCGGCTGCCACGAGGCTGATCCCCTATCGCCCCGACCTGGCGTCGGCGACCTTTTCCGAGATGTCGGCCCGGTTCCGTGCAACGCCAAGGAGAATGCCGATCTGCCGCATCCAGCTCGCCTGGACCGCCAGCATGGAAGCGAGCGCGTTGCCGCGATACAGCCGCTCCGGATCGTCGACGCCGATCGCAACAGGGCGCATCTCGCTCTCGATGTAGGTGCCGAACAGCCGATCCCAGATGACCAAGGTGCCGAAGTTGCGGTCGTGGTGCCGCTCTTCGACGGAATGGTGCAGCTCATGCGCGCGCGGGCCGAAGACCACGAGCCTCTCCAACGCAGGCAGGCCCGGCATGCGGGAATGCGAATAGAGCGTCTGCGCATTCATGCAGAGCGCCGCGAAGAGGATCGCCTCGCCGGGAAAGCCGAGCATCGCCGGCACCAGCATCCGCAGCAGCCCTTCCAGCGCGAGGTCCAGCGGATGACCGCGGAAGGCGGTGGCGACGGTCAACTCGTCGGCGGCGTGGTGGAAGGCATGCAGCGGCCAGAACAGCGCGGTATGCATCATCCGGTGTGACCAGTAGCCGACGAAGCTGACAACCAGCACGGCGAGCGGTGCCGCGAGCCAGAACGGCAGGTCGCGTGCGACAGGCACCACCGCGAGAGAAGGAATCGCGGCGGCGACAAGCCCGAAGGTGCCGAATGTCGCGATCGCGACGACCAGCTGGTCCGCCCGAGTGAGGCCAAGCACGAGGCACCAGAGATCGGTCTTCCCGCTGTCGCTGTCGCCCAGCAGAATCCTGGCGGAGCTGTCGTGCCAGCCGACGATCAGCATCTCGGCCGTCATCATAGCGGCGAAGAGCAGGATCGAGAGCAGCTCACCAGGCGCGACATGCAGCGCGAGCAGCGATGACCAGTCCGGCGCTTCGCCATGCAGCAGGGTGCGGGCGAGCGTGACGGCGATCTTCAGGCCGATGACGAGGCCGAGCGCCGCGGCGGCCAGCAGCGTGGCGGCGGCGATGTTGCGCATCAGGCGCGGCGTGGTTGGACGCATGACGAAGCCTCCCGTCAGAAAAGACGAACGGGACGCCCCGGTGGAGCGCCCCGTGTCGCCTCCCGCATCACGTGTCAGGCCAGCGTGGCGACGGCCAGCGTGACCTTCGCGGGCACCACCGGGTCCTGTGCGGGCTGCGCGGCGTTCAGCGCCATGACGCCCGGCAGGGCGGCGGCGAAGAGGGCGGCGGCGAGGACGAAACCCTTGAACATTGTCGATCTCCTGTTGGTCTGTGTTGTTGCCGGCACCAGCGCCGGCGGAGACCGTTATGCAGGAGCGACGTTTCGCCGCCGTGTTGCGACACGCCGCGCCGGGTTTCAGTTATGTCGCGGCACCGAAGCATTGTTGCCGGGCGGTACTGGAACGCAGCTGCTGGGAAAGCGGCGTTGTTGCCTTGCTTGTCGGACGCGCGGCGAGGGCTACTGCTGTACCCGACCCCAAGCAGACGTTAGTCGCCCCCATCGGCGCGACTGCTACGCTTAGCAGCAAGGACGTGGCCGATGTGCCCGGTCGCCGCCGCGTGCCTGAGCCGCCGCGCGGAACCTCCGGGCAGGCGGAGGCACGATGCGGCGCCCGTCGGCCAGGCGGCCGAACGAGGGGACGCAACTCTCGCGGCATCGCCCGCGTGCTGCATCTGCGCCGCGGTTCCGGCGTTCATGTCGCGCCAGCAGGAAGCCGAGCGGGTTGACCAGGGACCGCAGCCACGATGACAGGATCGGCAACCGGCGCCTCCATGCGGAGACGCTGATGCTGGGCTACGGCTACGATCCCGCCCTGTCCGAAGGCGCGGTCAAGCCGCCGGTCTTCCTGACCTCCACTTTCGTGTTCCGCTCGGCGGAGGAGGGGAGGGACTATTTCGACGTGGTCTCCGGCCGGAAGCCCGCGCCCGACGGCGGCGCCGGGCTAGTCTACACGCGGTTCAATCACCCGAACGCCGAGATCGTCGAGGACCGGCTCGCGGCCTTTGAGGAAGCCGAGGCCGCGCTCGTCTTCAGCTCCGGCATGTCGGCGATCGCGACAACGATCCTGGCCCATGCACGGCCGGGCGATGTTGTCCTACACTCCCAGCCGCTCTATGGCGGCACCGAGACGCTGCTGATGCGGACCTTCGCGGGCCAGGGTGTGCACGCGGAAGGCTTCGCGGACGGCCTGAGCGAGGCGGCCATTGTGTCCGCCGCGGACGCCGCGATGGCAAGGGGGCGGGTCAGCGTCATCTTGGTCGAGACGCCGGCCAATCCCACCAACTCGCTCGTGGACCTCGGGCTGGTGCGCGACGCGGCGGAGCGGATTAGCCGTGCCCAGGGGCATAGGCCCGTCATCGTCTGCGACAACACGATGCTCGGCCCGGTCTTCCAGAAGCCGCTCGCGCATGGCGTCGACATCGCCGTCTACAGCCTGACCAAGTATGTCGGCGGCCACAGCGACCTCGTCGGGGGGGCGGTGACGGGAAGCCGCGAGCGGATCCAGCCGATACGCCTGCTCCGCGGCGCCATCGGCACGCAGCTTGATCCGCACTCCTGCTGGATGGTCGGCCGCTCTCTCGAGACGCTGTCGCTCCGCATGCGCGAGGCGGCCCGGAACGCCGAGGCCGTTGCGGCCTTCCTGGCCGGCCATCCCAGGGTGGCGCGCGTGCATGCGCTGGGCTCCCTGCCGCAGGGTAGCGACGCGCAACGCGTCTACCACGCGCAGTGCACCGGCCCCGGTTCGACCTTCAGCCTGGAGATCCGGGGCGGGCAGGCCGAGGCCTTCCGGATGCTGAATGCGCTCCGCGTCTTCAAGCTCGCCGTGAGAATGGGCGGCACGGAATCGCTCGCGAGCCACCCGGCCTCGACCACCCATTCCGGCGTGCCGAAGGAGACGAGGCAGCGCCTCGAGATCACGGATGGCCTCGTTCGCCTCTCGATCGGGATCGAGCACCCCGACGATCTGATCGCTGACCTGGAGCAGGCGCTCGAGGCCGCCGGACCGCCGGGGGACGCGGAGCGGAGCTGATGGTGGTCATTCCGCAACCAAGCCAGGAAGCATCGGCCAGGCCGGCCGCGGCGCCCCAACCCCCTTCGGGATGGCCGACGCGAAACTCGACGGCGGCCTCGCCTCCGCGCGGCTGGGTGACCTGGGCAGCGGGCGCCGCGGGGCTGCTGGTCACGGCGGGCTGTGTCGTCCTTGCGATGCAGGTCGCCTCGGCCTCGCATCGCATGGCGACGCTGGAGGCTCGTGCCACGGCCCTTGCTGGCGAGGTGGAGGCATTGCGGTCGGGCGAGACTGCCGCTGCGTCGCGCGCCGCCGAGTTGCGCGCGCAACTCGATGAGGTGCGGCGGCAGGTCGACGCGCTGCAGGCCCGCGCGCCGACGCCGGCGTCGCCACTCCAGGCCGTCCCGCGCGTGCCGCCGCCGCCTCCGGCACCGCCGCGCGCAGCGGGGCGGTGAACCGCCTGGGGCTGCCCTGGCCGTTTCCCGTCAGCCGCGGTCCGGCACGAAGAGCAGCGACGGCGTCTCGAGAAGCGCCTTGATGCGGCGCACGAAGACCGCGGCGTCGTGGCCGTCGATCACGCGGTGGTCGAAGGACGAGGACAGGTTCATCATCCTGCGCGGCACGACGCCGACGCCCTCCTGCCAGACGGGACGGGTCGCGATCCGGTTCGTGCCGATGATCGCGACCTCCGGCGCGTTGACGATGGGCGTGCTGGCCAGGCCCCCCAGCGGGCCGAGGCTGGTGATGGTGATGGTGGATCCGCCGAGTTCCTCCCTCTTCGCCGATCCGTCGCGCGCAGCCTCCGCGACCCGCCGAATGCCGTCGGCGCAATCCCAGAGCGTCAGGCGTTCGGCGTGGCGCATCACGGGCACCATGAGGCCGTTCGCCGTCTGGGTGGCGATGCCGAGATGGACGGCGCGCATGCGACGGATCAGGTTCGCCTCGTCGTGGTAGTGCGCGTTCATCTGCGGGAACTCTGCGACCGCGCGCATCACCGCCAGCGCCAGGAAGGGCAGAGGCGTGAGCCTGGGCCGGTCCGCGATGCCTGGCTCCGCGTTGAGCGTGGCGCGAAGCTCCTCCAGCGCGGTGACGTCCACTTCCTCGACATAGGAGAAGTGCGCGACGCGCCGCGCGGAGTCGGCCATCCGCTCCGCGATGCGGCGGCGCAGGCCGATGACCGGAAGCTCCTGCACCTCGTCGCCGCTGACCGGCGGCCGTCTGCCGCGGAGCAGGACAGCGTCGAGATCCGCATGCAGGATGCGCCCCTCCGGCCCCGTGCCCGTGATGCCGGAAAGGTCGAGGCCGAGATCGTGGGCCCGCCGCCGCACCGCCGGCGAGCACAGCACGGAACGCTGCGGCGCGTGCGAAGCCGCCGGCGCCGGCTGCGGCGCGAGTCGTGGCGTCTCGGCTGCGGGCGCCGCCGCGGCCGCGGCGGGCTCCGGCCTGGCCGGCTCGGGCGCGGCGGATGCGGGCTCGGCCGCCTGCCTTGCCGCCGGCGCTTCCAGCCGCAGCAGTTCGCTGCCGACAACGAGCTTCTCGCCGACCTCGCCGCCGAGCGCGGTGACGGTGCCAGCGCAGGGGGCAGGGATCTCGACTGTCGCCTTGTCGGTCATCACCTCGGCGATGACCTGGTCCTCGCTGACGGCATCGCCGACCTGGACGTGCCATCCCACCAGTTCGGCCTCGACGATGCCTTCGCCGATGTCGGGCAGCTTTACGACGAAAGTCGCGCCCATCTCAGACGGCCTCCTCGACGAGTCTGCGCAGCGCGCGTCCGACGCGGGCCGGGCCGGGGAAGTAGTCCCATTCCTGCGCATGCGGGTAGGGCGTGTCCCATCCCGTCACGCGCAGGATCGGCGCCTCGAGATGGTGGAAGCAGCGCTCCTGCACCTGGGCCGAGAGTTCCGCGCCGAAGCCGGAGGTGCGCGTCGCCTCATGCAGGATGAGGCAGCGGCCGGTCTTCGCGACCGAACGCTCGATCGTCTCCACATCCAGCGGCACCAGCGTGCGGAGGTCGATGATCTCGGCGTCCACGCCGGTCTCCTCGGCCGCGGCCTGCGCGACATGCACCATCGTGCCATAGGCCAGCACGGTCGCGTCCTGCCCTTGGCGCGCCACATCCGCCTGGCCGAGCGGCACGGTGTAGTGGCCGTCCGGTGTCTCGGCGCGGGGATGACGCGTCCAGGGCACCGAGGGGCGGTCGTGATGGCCGTCGAAGGGTCCGTTGTAGAGCCGCTTCGGCTCGAGGAAGATGACGGGGTCATCATCCTCGATCGCCGCGATCAGCAGCCCCTTGGCGTCGTGCGGGTTGGAGGGGATGACGGTCTTCAGCCCGCAGACATGGGTGAACAGCGCTTCCGGGCTCTGGCTGTGCGTCTGCCCGCCGAAGATGCCGCCACCGCAGGGCATGCGCACGACCATCGGCGCGGTGAAGTCGCCGGCGGAGCGGTAGCGCAGCCGCGCGGCCTCCGACACCAGCTGGTCGTATCCCGGGTACATGTAGTCCGCGAACTGGATTTCCGCGACGGGGCGGAGCCCGTAGGCGGCCATGCCGACCGCGACGCCGACGATCCCCGTCTCGCTGATCGGTGTGTCAAAGCAGCGGGACGGACCGTACTTCGCCTGCAGCCCGTCGGTGCAGCGGAAGACTCCGCCGAAGCGGCCGACATCCTCGCCGAAGGCGACGACGCGGGGATCGCGTTCCATCGCGACGTCCATGGCGCTCCGGATCGCCTCGGTCATGGTCATGCGCGGCACGGTCAGCCCTCCATTTCCGCGCGCTGTTCGCGCAGGTGGCGGGGCATGTCGCGGAAGACGTCCTCGAAGATGGTGGCGGGATCGGGCCGCGGGCCGGATTGCAGCGTGCCCAGCCGCTCGGCCTCGCGCTGCACCAGCAGGACCTCCTCGTCGAGCTCGGCCTGGAGCTGAGTGTGCCGCTGCTCGGTCCAGGCACCGAGAACGATGAGGTGCTTCTTCAGCCGCTCGATCGGGTCGCCGAGCGGCCAGGCATCGGATTCCTGCTTCGGCCGGTAACGCGAGGGATCGTCGGAGCTGGAATGTGGCCCGGCGCGGTAGGTCACGAACTCGATCAGGGTCGGGCCGAGG
Organism: Falsiroseomonas sp. HW251; assembly: GCF_050563545.1. Taxonomy (NCBI): domain Bacteria; kingdom Pseudomonadati; phylum Pseudomonadota; class Alphaproteobacteria; order Acetobacterales; family Roseomonadaceae; genus Falsiroseomonas; species Falsiroseomonas sp. HW251. Next base: position 149,266 of record NZ_JBNXUM010000008.1, on the reverse strand, counting down.
TTGCGCCGCGCGCGCTCCACCGCCCAGCACGCCACCGACTGCACGGCGAGGTAGTCGTTGCCGTCCACGCGCAGCGAGGGAATTCCGTAGCCATGCGCGCGCGCGGCGAAGGTCACGCTCTCGCCGCCCGCCACCCACTGGAAGGACGAGATGGCCCATTGATTGTTGACGATGTTCAGCACGACTGGCGGACGGAAGACCGAGGCGAAGACGAGCGCCGCGTGGAAGTCGCTCTCGGCCGTCGATCCCTCGCCGATCCAGCCCGTCGCGACGCGGGTGTCGCCGCTGATCGCGGACGCCATCGCCCAGCCCACCGCCTGGACGTACTGAGTGGCGAGATTGCCGGAGACAGAGAAGAACCCCGCTTCCTTCACGGAATAGAGCACCGGCATCTGGCGCCCGCGAAGCCGGTCGGCGGAGTTGGAGAAGATCTCGCACATCATCTCCTTCAGCGGCCATCCCTGGGAGATCAGCAGCCCGGGCTGCCGGTAGGTCGGGAAGTTCATGTCACCCTTTGCGAGCGCCGTCTGAAAGGCGCAGGCGATCGCCTCCTCGCCCAGGCACTGCATGTAGAAAGACGTCTTGCCCTGCCGCTGCGCCATCATCATGCGGGCATCGAAGGCGCGGGTGAGCATCATCGCCCGCAACCCCGCCTTCAGCGCATCCGCATCGAGCCTCGGTGCCCAGGGGCCGACAGCCTCGCCCTGGCGGTTGAGCACGCGGATGATGGAATAGGCGAGGTCATGGATCTCGTGCGCCGCAACCTCCACCGGCGGCCGGCGCACCTCGCCCGCACGGGCCATGGCGATATGGCTGAAGTCCGGCTCGTCCCCTGGCCGAACTGGACGCGCCGGGACATGCAGCGACAGCGGTCTGCGCTCGGTCATCGCCGTTTGCTCCCCGCCCGCGGGAGATCGCAGCCTCGATATCCGCCACACGGGTCCTCGGGAAAGAGCGTTCGAAGAGCGTTCCAAGTTTCACGACGTCGGCGATGACGTCACGGCGACCTCAACGGGGTCCGGCTCCGCGCGTGACTGGGACTGGTAAGTAGCCCGGACTGGCCAGCCGCGGGCGATAGCCCCGCTTCCGCGCAGAGCCGCGCTGCGGCCGCGAGCTCGGCAGCCGCCGGCGCGACCGCAGGCAGCACGATCTCCAGCTGAACCTGCGCGCCACATCGCACGGCAAGCGCCGCCGCAGCGGCTAGCTGTTCGCGCTGCCCTGGCGCGTCGAGTTCGAGCGACACGACCAGCCAGCCAGGACGGAGCATCGCGAGCCGCGCTGCCGCGACATCGTCGCCCCGGCATCGCCAATCTCGAGTTGCGGCGTTGCATCGCCGGTTGCGATACCCGGCGACGCCGGCCCGTCGTCCATGATCGCCACCTCAACGCGCTGCCGGCGTGCGACGCCGGGTTCCAGCCGATAGGGCCAAGGATCGAGCAGCGAGCCGACATAGGTCTTGAAGGAGGCGTCGGACCAGTTGCGCTGGTCCTCCATTTCGAACTTTCCGGCCGGATCGAGCGGGAGGTCCGCCTTCATGCCGCACGTCACGGAGATCCCCGGTGCCGGCCGGCAAGTCAGGGCGCGGATGTCTAGGACCGGCTGGGACGGGCTGATCTCCCGGCGTGCCCCAGTCGGTGTCGCGCAACAGATAGGCGACGCCGCGTAGCACCTCCACACCGCGCCAGGCGACATGCCGCAGCGCGCCGCCTTGAAGCACGCAGCGCAGCGCGCCGGCCTGCAGCACAAGGCGCGCCAGCGGCGGCTCCACCGTGCCGAAGGTCAGCACCGCGGCCTGATCTTCCGTCACAACGTGGCCTCCGCGACCTCCGCTTCCCCGCGCAGCAGGCTGTCATAAAGCGCGTTCGCGCGGGTCAGGTGGTCGCGCATTGTCGCCTCGGCCTGGGCGGGATCGCGCGCCTCGATGGCCGTGGATGCGGCGCCGCGCGCGCGGATCGCCGCGACTGGCAATTCCATGCTCGGCATGCTGGCAGCGGTGAAGTCAGGCGCCGGGCTCGCGCCCCTGCCGATGCTGCTCGGCGGCGCGGAGGACGACCTCGAGGCCGTGCTGTCGCCGGGGCCGGAGCTCAGCACCAAGGTCTACTTGGTCATGCACGCCGACCTGCGCGCAACGCCGCGGGTACGAGCCTTCTGCGACTTCATCGCGGCCGAGATCGTCCGCTTCCGTCCGCTGCTGACGGGACAGGAGAAGATGCCGGCCTCCGCGACGGCGGCCGGGCGGCCCTGAGCGAAGCCGGCCGCACGCGCGGCTGCGCACCCACACCTTTGGGGAGACAAGGAGATGGTCGAGGTCGCGGGGGCACGGCTGCGGCTGATCCACACGTTGGGTTAGTCGCCGGAGAACGTGGCGGTCTGGATCCCGAACCGGGGCGTTCTCCGGCGCGGCGACGACATTTACAAGTCCTATCGGAACCTCTCGCTGCTGCGCGGCCTGCGACTGCGGCCGCCGGAGACATGGATCGCCAGCCTGGAGCGGATGATCGCGGTCGATGCCGCTTTCCTCGTCGAGGGGCACATGCGTCCAATCCTCGGCCGGGACGAGGTCCGTGAGGTCCTCCCGGTCTGCCGGGAAGGCATCAGGTTAATCCTCGACCGGCGCTGACGGAGCCCAGGGAGCGCCAGGTGAACGCTACAGCTCGGAACTACTACCTGACCTCGACTCAGCGCCGCCTGAGATTTTCGGGGCCTGCCGGTCGGCTGCGTACGTCGAGCCGCCAGGACGTCCCGACGCGGTCGTTCAAGCGGGCGAGCGGCGGTTGGAGCCGGAGTTGTCGAGAGGCACGAGGCTGTCAACTGGCAGCAGCGTCAACTCAGGCGGCCCGGCGTGCGCGCCACGTTCATCAGCCAGCACACCATGGCGAAGTAGCCCACCAGCGTGAGCAGTTCCACCGTCGTCGGCTCGCCCCATTGGCTGAGCGCATCCGAGTAGGTCGCGTCGCTCAGGCGGTGCTGGCCGATGAGTTCGCTTGTGACGGTCCGAGCGAGCGCAAGGTCGGCGCGCAAATCGTCTGGTAACGGCTGCCCGGTATCCAGCGCGGCCAGCGCCGCACCCGGCACCCCGGCTGCGGCCGCGAGCGGCCGGTGCATGTCCCACTCGAAGACGTTGGACAGATCGCGCGCGACGACGCAGATCGTCCATTCGCGCAGTGCGGCGTCGAGCGTGCCCTCGTAGCGCAGGATCTCGCCCACTTTGGCCACCGCGCGCAGCAGCGGCGGGCGGTGCAGCAAGGGCCGGAAGGGGCCGTACACGCCGCGCCGCGGGCCGTTGATCAGCTCGTCCGCCGCGTCCTGCTGCGCGGCGTCGAGCGTCGCCGGCGGACCTAGCCGTTCGGGCAGGCCGGCTTCGGGGAAGCTGAATGCGGAGGTCATGGAACGAGCAAAGGTCATCGCGCTTGCCTCAGTGGTGAGTGGACGGGTTCCGCATCGCGCCAGAGCCACACCGCCGTGAGCGCCAGCAGCACCGTGGACGACGCGTTCGCCCAGGCGAGAGCATCCCAGCCCGCCCAGCTGCCAGGGCCGAGGAGACGGACGAGGAGCGGGCCCCCGATCTGCCCGGCGGCGAAGGCGCCGGTCATCCGGGCCAGCAGCGGTGTCGGGTTTGCCGGAAGTTGCTCGCGCGCCAGCTGCAGGCCCGCCATCGTGGCCACCATGAACGTCCCGCCCACCAGCACGGCCGAGGCGGCGAGGGCCCAGAGGGCCTGGGTGGCCAGCGGCAAGGCGGTGCCGACCGCCATCGTGCCCTGCGCCAGCGCCCAGACGCGCCGGCGCGGCCAATCCGGCAGCCACCGCGCGGTGGCTGCGACGGAGAGGGCGGCGGCCAGCCCGAAGAGGGGCCAGGTGAGCCCGAACACCAGCGGGTCGGGGACCAGCTGCTGCGCCATGGCGGGCAGGAAGGTGGCCGGCACGATGTAGCCGAAGCCGAAGGTGCCGTAGCACAGCACCAGCCCCAGAAGCCCCTGCATCCTGCTTGGCGCGACCGTCCCTGACCGGCGTGCCGCTGCCGATGCGGACGCGCGGCCTCGGCCTGTGAAACCCAGCGCTGCGAATACCGCACCCGCGACGGCGATCAGCCCCAGTTCCAGCCACAGCCAGCGGGCCGGCTGCCGCCCGCCGAGCCAAGCGAGCAGGCCGGCCAGCGCGATGCCCAGGCCGACCCCGGTGTAGATCCAGGCGCCCCGTTGCGGGACTTGCCGCCGGGCCAGCTCGGCCAGGCACCAGCTGCTCGCGCAGACCAGCGCCCAGGCGCTGAAGACGCCGGCGGCGGCGCGCAGCACGGCACCGAGAAGGGCCGGCGTCTCCCCGCCGATCCAGGCCGCGGCCAGCGTCGTCAGTGCGACGCCGACGAGGGACAATTGCACGCCGCGCCGCGGGTCACGGGAGAACCAGGAGGCGGTCAAGGCGCCGATGAGGTAGCCGACATAGTTCGCCGCCGCCCATTCGGCGCCGGCCGCGGCGCTCAGGGTGCCGTCGCGCATCATCAGCGGCATCAGCGGGGTGAAGGCGAACCGGCCGACGCCCATGGCGGCGGCGAGGGCAACGATGCCGCCGCCGACGACGAGCCATGTCGGGGGGAGCGGGTTCGCGGACGGAAGGTGCTTGCTGGTCATGGGCGGCCCAAATGGGACACCTTCCGAGACGCATTGAATACTGAATTTTCAAGTCGTATGGTTCTCTTAATGAGAACAATGGATCTGGACGACCTGCACATCTTCCGCTGCGTGGTGAGGGAGGGCGGCGTGACGCGCGCGGCCGAACGGCTGCATCGCGTGCCCTCCAACGTCACTACGCGGGTCAAGCAGTTCGAGGAGCGGCTGGGGGTAAGCCTGTTCCGCCGCCAGGGCCGCGGTCTGATCCTCACCGATGCGGGCCGCACCTTGCTCGGCCACGCCGAGCGGCTGCTTCAGATGGCCGACCTGGCCGAGCAGGAGCTGCGGAGCGGCGTCGTGCGGGGCGTGTTGCGGCTGGGCTCCCTGGAAAGTGCCGCGGGCGCGAGGCTGCCGCCGGTGCTGTCGGCCTTCCATGCGCGCTACCCCGACGTCTCGATCGAACTGCAGACCGGCACGACGAGCACGCTCCTCCGCCGGCTGGAGCGCTTCGAGGTCGAGGCCGCATTCGTGTCGGAGCCCTTCGAGACGGGAAGCCTCTCATCGGTGCCCGCCTTCGACGAGGAACTGGTGCTCGTCAGCGCCAAGGGCACGCCCGCGCTCCGCCACCCGGCTGACCTGGGCGGCCGGACGCTGGTGGCGTTCCCGCATGGCTGCTCCTACCGCCGGCGCCTGATGGAGTGGCTGGCGGAGGGGGGCGCCTCGCCCGAACGGATACTGGACCTCGGCTCCTACCACGCGATCGTGGCCTGCGTGGCGGCCGGCACCGGCGTCGCCATCGTGCCGGCAGAGGTGCTCGACCAGGCGGTCCTGGGCGCGTCGGTGCAGCGCCATCCGCTGCCGCGGCGGTTGCGCAGAAATCGTACGCACCTCGTGTGGTCGGGCGAGGCCAGCGCGCCTCTGCGCGCGCTGGTGGATCTCCTGCCCAAGTCCGTCGTCACGTCGCCGCCCAGCGCCAGGAGCGGATGTGCGGCGAGGTCGCGTACGGCCGGCCGCGCCGCCGTCGTCACGAAGGGCGGCGGGCGGAGATAGATGAGGCAACCTCCTAAGGCACGCGCGCCGTCGCCGACGCCTCGGGCGCGGCCCAGGAGCCGGAGGCCTCAGCGGCCGCGCGTTTCGACCCCGTCCGCCACGGCGGGCAGCAGTGGGCCTGCGTTGCCGATGCAGGTCGCGCAGCCATGGCCAGCGATACCGAAGCCAAGCGTCTCAAGGTCCGCCCGCAGGCCGACGTGCGCCAAGCGTTGCACGGCAGCCGGCGAGCCCGGCGTCAGGGAGTCTTCGCCCCCGGGATTTGGCACTTGGCCTAGGGTACCTGCCTTCGGGCCACCAGCCTCGCCGCGATCAGCAACCCGGTGTCGGAGGTATTGGTGCAGGAGGTGATGACGGCGATGGCGACCGCATCGGTCGGGATATTGCCAACCGCCGCGCCGATAGCCCTGCCGATCACCGCCGGGCCGGACTGGTCAAATCAGTCCTGCAGACGCCGCGGCCCGGCCTGCGACGTCCGAAGCGAAGCGAGGTCGATCTCGAGCACGTCGATGCCGCGGGCGCCGAGCTGATGGTCCGTCACCTGGAGCCCAGACGCGAGGTGCGCGCGTCTCCTTGAAGGCACGGCAAGCCGCCTGCCTGACGTCACGCACGTTTCGTGTGCATCGACGCTTCGTCATAGGCGGGCGGCAAGTCGGTCGTGAACGCTGCCGCAAAGTCGGCTTTTTTGCGGCGCCGGTTCCGCCGCCGCAGATCAGAACCTCCAAAAGCTCGCCAAGCTGATCCCGCTGCCGACGCCAGCGCCCGCCAACTGAAGCGGATGGAGCGGGACACTACGGGCCGCACTCAATCGCCCAAAAAGGCGCCGCTGCCAGGGCCGGCCCGCGATGCGCCTTTTTCAACGATATCCGCGCGAAGCTCGGACTTTGCTGTAGCCCTCGGGCGTGGTTGACGACCTGCCCTTGGCCGCCGATCAGTCACACGCCGGATCGGCATGTAAGGTTACCTTACAGGGCACCGGATGGGGGCCGGCGTCCATGGCCCGACCTAGGCGCGAAGGCGTGCACCCGCAGATTGAAAAGCAGTATTGCTGTTAGGGCTCGGCACAAAACACATCGTAAAATTCCTGCCGCTACTTTCGCGGGTGCCACGGCTGATGGCGCGCTCGGTCCGATAAGGCCGTGGCTCGCCGGGGACCCGCGCCCACTGTTGGCCGTTAAGGCTGTGCAGGACGCGACGTGCCGGGTCGCACGCCGCCCCTGAAAGGAGGACAGAAATGGCTCTGCACAAGTTCGCGGTGGGCCAAGATGTCGAATTCCATCCTGGCCTTTCGAACCCCCATGCTCCCGCCGGCATCTACACCATTACCCGCGCGCTGCCCGGAGACGACCTAGACCGAACCTATCGTGCTCGCAGCGCTCGGGACGGAATTGAGTGGATCGTAAGGGAGCAGCAATTGAGCCCGCTCCACGTCTCCGGGCGTCGTCGTCCCACCTGAACTCGCCGCGCAAAATCGCACTTGGCGCGGCCAAACCGGCGCGCCGGCAGACGACAATGTGGAAGCCCTACTTCTTGGGCTCCGAGGGTTCAGTCATCGGCTTGGACCGCAGCGCGCCAAACGGCGAATTAGCCGCTGTGCTCTTCGGCTTCTCCTTCTTCGGCTTCTTCGGCTCTCGGCCGCTGCGCTTCTGACCCTTGGCCATGTGGTCCTCCGGGAACAGGTGGACGACACCGCATTCTAGCGCGCCGGCAAGCCTCGTCTTCAGGCAATTCGTGGCCCTCGCTGCTCTGCCCGCACGACGCCGTTCCTCGCATTCAGGCGAGAACCCCCTGACGGGCTGGATTATGGGTATCCTGGGCCTACGCAGACCTACGCCGCGCGCATACGTGACCCGAGGCGCGCGACGGAGCGGCTAAGGCTGGCCGCCAGTCGATGCTTCTGAGCAGATTGTCCGGAGCCCTGGCACTGTTCGTGCTGGGTCCGCATTTGCAGCGTGCACCGACACCGGGCAAGCAGGACTCAAGATGCCATGTTGAACGACTACACGCCGGGCGATTTCTACTGCGAGTTGCTCGGCGCCAGCGCAGGGGGGCCTCTCCTGCGCCGCCTCGCTGGGCTGTCTGTGGAGGAGATGCGGACGCGCGTCATCGACGCCGAAGCCGAGCTCCATGACCGCGGCATCACCTTCGCCGTCTACTCCGACAACGCTGCGATCGACCGGGTCCTTCCCTTCGATGCTATCCCGCGGCTGATCTCGGCCGAGGAGTGGCAGCAGGTGGAACGCGGCATATCCCAGCGCGTCGTGGCGCTGAACCATCTGCTGCACGATATATATCACGACCAACGAATCCTGCGGGACAGCGTCATTCCGGCCGAGCTTGTGCTGGGCAACGCGAACTACCGCCCAGCCATGCAGGGGCTCGACCTGCCGCACCGGACCTACGTGCACGTCTCCGGCACGGACATCGTTCGCGACGGCAGCGGCTGCCTCCGTGTCCTCGAGGACAATGCGCGCACGCCATCCGGCGTGAGCTACGTCGTCGAGAACCGGCACATGACCATGCGCGCCTTCCCGGACCTGCTGGAGGGTATCGCGGTGCGGCCGATCGACGACTACGGGCAGCGGCTGCGCGCGGCGTTGCGCGAGGTGGCGCCGCCCGGGGTGACGGATGCTGCGCTCGTGCTGCTCTCGCCCGGCCCATACAATTCGGCGTTCTTCGAACACGTGTTCCTCGCGCGCGAGATGGGCGTGCCGCTTGTCGAGGGACGGGACCTCGAGGTGGACGCCAAGGACCGCGTCTGGATGCGCACGACATGCGGGCTCGCGCGGGTGGACGTGATCTACCGCCGCATCGACGACGACTTCCTCGATCCTGAGGCATTCCGGGCGGACAGCTTGCTCGGCGTGCGCGGACTTGTGCGCGCGTACCGCGCCGGCAACGTCAACCTGGCGAACGCCGTCGGCACCGGTGTCGCCGACGACAAGGCGATCTACGCCTACATGCCGCAGGTCATCCGCTACTATCTCGGCCAGGAGCCGATCCTGCCGAATGTCGAGACCCACATCTGCCGGGAGCCGGACGGGCTGCGCTACACGCTCGATCACCTGGCGGAGCTCGTCGTCAAGCCGGTGGGTGAATCCGGGGGCTACGGCATCATGGTCGGGCCCCGTGCGACGCAGGCGGAGATCGCGGCCTGCCGAGCGCGACTGATCGCCGATCCCGGCAACTACATCAGTCAGCCCTGCCTCGATCTCTCCGTCACGCCGACCCTCATCGGCGACCGGGTGGAGCCGCGTCATGTGGACCTCAGGCCCTTCGCAGTCACCGGCGCGCAGACCTGGGTGCTGCCTGGCGGCTTGACGCGAGTGGCGCTGCGGGAAGGATCGCTGATCGTGAACTCCTCGCAGGGCGGCGGATCGAAGGACACCTGGGTCCTTGGCTGAGGAGCTCCTCGCCCGCTACGCGGAGAGCATCTTCTGGCTCGCGCGCTACGTCGAGCGGGCTGAGAACCTGGCGCGCATCCTCGACGTCAACGCGACTTTCGCGCGCGACCGCCGCGGCGAACAGGTCTGGCTGCCCGTGCTGCAACTCAACGCCGACGAGGAGCGCTTTGCGGCAACACATGGCGCGCCGACGCCCGACGCGGTTCTCCGATTCTGCGTGACGGACCGCGCAAACCCGACGTCCATCGTCAGCGCCGTCGCCGCCGCGCGGGAGAATGCGAGGGTCCTGCGGCCGCTGATCTCCACGGAGATGTGGGCGCAGCTCAACGTGTTCCACAAATGGGTGAGCGAGATCGACGCGGCGGCTCTCGCGCCATCCGGCCTGACGCGGCTGCTCGGCCGCATCAAGGAGGCGTGCCAGACGCATACCGGCATCACCGACGGCACCCTGCACCGTGACCAGGGATCCTACTTCTACCGCCTCGGCCGCTTCATCGAACGCGCGGACCAGACGACGCGGCTGATCGACATCAAGTACCACGCCCTGCTGCCCCGCGCCGAGGATGTCGGGCAGCGCATCGATGTGAGCCAGTGGGACATCGTGCTGCGCTCGGCGGCGGCGCACCACGCCTACCTGCGTGTCGTACCGGGCGGCGTTACCCCGGCCGGCGTCTCCGGCTTCCTGCTGCTGCATCCCCGCTTTCCTCGTGCAGTGACATTCTGCGTCGGCGAGGCCGACCGGATCCTCGGCGTGCTGCGCAGCCGGCACGGGCTGCCGGGCGGGGCGTCCGCCGCCAAGGGGCTCGCCGCACTGAACGCATCGCTCGGCGCGATCACGATCGATCAGGTCATCGCGCAGGGCCTGCACGGATTCCTGGACCAGGTCCAACGCTCCCTCGTCGCGGCCACCGATGATCTCGCGATCGCCTTCTTCGGCGCGCCGCAGGTCCGGCAGTCGCAGAGCCAGCACCAGTCCTGAGGCGGAGCGCAATGCCCATCCTCGTCGTCCGCCATGTCACGACCTACAGCTACCGTCAGCCCGTCGCCTTCGGGGAGCATCGCATGATGCTCCGCCCCCGCGAGGGTCACGACCAGCGCCTGCTCGAGGTGAAGCTCGACATCACGCCGGCGCCGTCGGAGATACGCTGGGTCCACGACGTGTTCGGCAACAGCGTCGCCGTCGCGCGCTTCGCCGGCCGCGCGCGGGAACTCCGCTTCGAGAGCATGGTGCGGCTCGAACACCGGCCCCTGAACGAACTCGACTTCCAGCTCGACGACTATGCGACGACCTATCCGTTCTCCTACGGCATGGACGAGATGCCCGATCTCGCGAGGTCCATCGAGCGGCACTATGCCGATCGAGACCGCCAAGTGGATCTCTGGGCACGTCGTTTCCTGAACGCGAACGGGCCGACGCGCACCATCGACCTGCTCACCGCGATGACGCACACGATCAAGCGCGAACTGACCTATGTCGCCCGCCACGAGCGGGGCACGCAGGAGCCGGTCAGGACGCTGAAGCTCGGCAGCGGCACGTGTCGCGACTTCGCCTTGCTGATGATCGAGGCGGCGCGTTCGCTCGGGCTCGCTGCTCGCTTCGTGTCGGGCTACGTGTACGGTCCGGGAAGCCTAACGGATCATCACACCGGCGGCGGTTCGACGCATGCCTGGGCGCGGGTCTACCTTCCTGGTGCCGGATGGGTCGAATTCGATCCCACAAACGGCATCGTCGGCAACCGGGACCTGATCCGCGTCGCCGTGGCGCGCGATCCCGCGCAGGCGCTGCCGCTGCACGGCACATGGACCGGCTTCCCCGCCGACAGCCTCGGCATGACGGTCGCCGTCGACGTGACTGCCGACGAACCTGGCCGGCCCGAGGCCAGCCCGCGCCGCGCTGCCGCGGCACGATCGTGAATTCCGCCCACCCGCCATGCACGCCCGTCCCTCGGCGGCGTTCGGCACGTCCCGGAGATCCTCGTTCATGCTGATCCGTGCAGGCTTCGAAATCGCCTATGACTGCCCGCAGCCGACCCCGATGCTGCTGGCCCTCAGCATCCATCCCGAACGGATGCCCCATCTGCTCGGCCCGCAGCGGATCGCCTTCGATCCACCCGTCGGCCCAACGGAGTACCGCGACGTCTACGGGAACATCTGCACCCGTATCGTCGCACCTGTCGGCCGCCTCACGATGGCGGCCGAGCTCATGGTGACGGACCCCGGCACGCTGGATGCGGTGGCGCTGGAGGCTTCACAGCATTCCGTGCAGGATCTGCCGGATGACGTGCTGGTCTATCTTCTAGGAAGCCGGTACTGCGAGACGGACAGGCTGTCCGACACGGCCTGGTCGCTGTTCGGCGGCACGCCGCCGGGCTGGGCGCGGGTGCAGGCGATCTGCGACTACGTGCACGACCGCATCACCTTCGGCTACGAGCATGCCGATTCGACCAGGACCGCCTGGACCGGGCATGCGGACCGGCGCGGCGTCTGCCGTGACTTCGCGCATCTCGCCGTGGCGCTCTGCCGCTGCATGAACATACCCGCACGCTACTGCACGGGCTACCTCGGTGACATCGGCGTGCCGGCCTCCGACGCACCGATGGATTTCAGCGCGTGGTTCGAGGCCTATCTCGGCGGCCATTGGCACACCTTCGACGCGCGCCACAACGTCCGGCGGGTCGGCCGCATTCTGATGGCGCGCGGGCGCGATGCAACGGATGTCGCGCTCGCGACGACCTTCGGGCCCTGCACGCTCGCTGGCTTCATGGTGGTCACGGAAGAGGTGCCGCCGCAGGACACCGCGGCGCCTCCGTTCTTCGCTGCGCCGGTCGACCGATGAGGCACGGATCGGCCGCGGGGGGGCGCCTGGCCCCGCACCCTCCGGCCGTCACCGTCGTCAACGAGGAAGGCGCGTCCGTCTTCGTGCTGCTGTGCGAGCACGCATCGAACCACATCCCCCTGCGCTACGCGGCTCTGGGCCTGCCACCGGAGGAGCTTACGCGGCACATTGCCTGGGACATCGGAGCGGCCGCTCTCGCCATGCGCCTGTCGGCACTGCTCGATGCGCCGCTTTTCCTGTCGGGCTGTTCGCGGCTGCTGATCGACCTGAACCGACCGCTCTGGGCGCCGACGAGCATCCCGATCGTCAGCGAAGCGACGGAGATCCCCGGCAATCGCGACCTCCCGCAGGAGGAGAGGCTGCGCCGCACGGCGACCTGGTTCACGCCGTTCCACGCGCGCGTGACGCAGCATCTCGACGAGCGGGCGGGTGCAGGCCGGCGGGCGATCGTCATCGGCGTCCACAGCTTCACGCCTGTCTTCCACGGCCACCGCCGGCCTTGGCACGCCGGCGTGCTGTACGCGCGGGCCGCCGGCTTCGGTGCTGCGCTGGTGGCTGCGCTGTCGGGCGCAGGGGACATCGTGGTTGGCGACAACGAGCCATACCGCATCGAGCCGGCCGAGGACTACACGGTCCCCGTCCATGGCGACCAGCGAGGGATCGACGCCGCCCTGATCGAGGTGCGTCAGGACCTGCTCGAAGGTGGCGAGGGCCGAACGGCCTGGGCGGCGCGCTTGGCCGCGGCGCTGTCTGCTGTCAGGGCCGCCCGGAACTGAGCGTCGCGCCGGCGTGCACCAGTCCGTGCACGAAGCTGAGTTTGTCCACGGCGGCCCGGGACTGTTTGATCCCAGGGTTTGATGGTGCAGTCTTTTCCCCGGCATGGAAGGACCCGCTATGGGCCAGGTTCTCCACGGCAGCGCCACCACGAAAGAGGCGGTCCGTCGCGCGACCCAGCATAGTCAAGCGAGCCTGAGGGAACTGGCGCACCGCTACGGGGTAAACCCCAAGACCATCGCCAAGTGGCGCAAGCGGACTTCGGTCGCCGACCTGCCGACCGGCCCTCGGGAGGCGCGCTCCCCCCGGTGCCGGTAAGAGCGCGCCTTCCCTTGACCGCACGGCGGCGAGCGATTGTCATGGCGCGTCACGAGCCATGGAGAGCCGGATGCCCAGGATGCTGCGATTCACCTTCGTGGATGCCGGGGTGAGCGGCCGCGTGGAACTCCACGAGACGCTGGCACCGCAGACAGTGGAGGCAATCTGGAACGCGCTGGCTCAGCCGGTCCGCGAGCTCAGCTTCCACGCGATGTTCGCAGGGCCGGAGATCATGATCGGCCTGCCGAAATCCGCCCAGACCTTCGATCCCCGAGCGTTGCCTGGCGAGAACCAGACGGTGATCCCGACACCGGGCGACGTGCTGTGGTTCTACCAGGCCCCGAACATGATGAAGGGTCTCACCGACGAGTTCTGGGAGATCGGCATGTTCTACGGCGACGGCGGACGCGTCTTCGGCCCGCTCGGCTGGACGCCGGTCACCATGTTCGGCCGCATGCTGCCGGAGGACCTGCCGGGCTTCGCGAAGGAATGCGCCGATATCCGGCTGCGCGGCGCGAAGATGCTGGAGATCAGGCGGGAAGGCTGAGCGGCGGGCGGGCGTCCCGCAGGCCGAGGCGCGCTTCCAGCGCGTGCGCGGCGGCGAGGAGGCGCGCCTCCTCGCCGCGCCGCCCGACAATCTGCAGCGCGAGCGGCATGCCTTCTTCATCGAAGCCGCAGGGCAGGACCAGGGCGGGGTGGCCCGTCAGGTTGAACGGGATGCGCAGCGAGAGCTGCGCAACGAAAGGGAAGCTCTCGCCGGAGACCGCTTCGTCGAAGCGCGGCGCGCCCGAGACCTCGCCGGCGCAGACCAGCAGATCGTGGCCGTCGAAAAGCGCATCCATCTGCGCCGCCAGCGCCATGCGGCGGCGCTGCGCCTGCAGCAGGTCGGCGGCGGAGAGGAAGGCGCCGAGCGCGAAGCGGTGCCGCGCGAGGCGGCCATAGACGGAGGGGTCGGAGCGCAACTGCGCCTCGTGGTTCGCGAAAGCCTCGGCGAGCAGGATGACCCGGCCGCAGGCGTCGAGGTCGCGGGGTGACGGGGCTTCGGCATCGGCCACGCGCGCGCCGAGCGAAGACAGCAGCGACAGGCCATTCTCCACCGCGGCGATGACCGCGTCCGCCGCGCGGACCTCCGCGCCGTCGAAGAAGTTGCGCAGCACGCCAATGCGCGCGCCGGCGACGCCCTCGGCGATGCGCGCGGCCGTCGTGGTCCCGGCAATGGCGTCGAGCAGCAGCGCGGCGTCCTCGGCCGTGCGCGCCATCGGGCCGGCCTCGCCCATGGTGAAGGTCATGGGCAGCACGCCCTCGCGCGGCACAAGGCCCAGCGTCGGCTTCAGCCCGACCACGCCGCAATAGGAAGCGGGCTGGCGGATGGAGCCGCCGGCATCCGTCCCGACTGCGATCGGTCCCTGGCCGGACGCCACGGCCGCGGCGGAGCCGGAGGAGGAGCCGCCGGGGATGCGATCGGGATCCCAGGGATTGCGCGCGGGCGGGAAGGGCAGGTCGAAGGAAGGGCCGCCATAGGACAGCTCGTACATCGCGTGTTTGCCGATGATGACGGCGCCGGCCTCTCGCAGTCGCGCGGTGATTAGCGCATCGCGCACGGGCACGCGGTGAAGGTGAAGCCGCGAGTGGCCGGTGGTGCGCAGCCCGGCCGTGTCGATGCAGTCCTTCAGGCCGAGCGGCACGCCATGCAGCGGACCGCACGGCGTCGCGCGATCGGCGCCGCGCGCGGCGTCCAGCGCGCCGGCCTCGTCCAACGTGATCCAGGCGGCAAGGCGCGGCTGCAGCGCGGCGGCGTGCGCCAGCAGCGCCTCCGTCCAGCGCTGCGAGGTGAGCGAGCCCGCAGCGATTCGCCGCGCACCCCCGGCCGCGGTCAGCCAGACCAGGTCGCTCATGTCCCGAGCGGCGGCTTGGGCGGCAGGTCGTCCGCACGCAGGCCCGCCCGGACCCGGTCCAGTTGCCGCTGCATGCCCAGCCAGCCGCGATGCAGCTCAGCGAGGTCGTCCTCCGTGAGCCGGTCCAGACCGAGCCGCGCCGCCCAGGCCGTGAATTCCGCGAGCGTCACGGCTTGCGCTCCACGACCTCAACCACCTGGTCGCCGGCATAGAGCGGCATCCAGGGCCGGCGGATCGAGCCGACCCAGGCCTGCGGCGTGGGGCAGCGGATCGTCTCCACGACCTCGCCATACATGTCGACGATCTCGCCCATCAACTGCCCGCTGGTCATGTCCTGGCCGGGCTCGATCGCGGGGTTCCAGTAGCCGCCGCGCGTGCATTTCACATGCACGGCGTTGCCGCCGCGGCGGATGTCGGTCGCGGCGGGCGGATCGCCCGCCATCATGCCGAGCGCGCGCGCGGCGCCATGCAGCGCGGTGGAGAAGTTCGCCAAGTCCTCCTCCCGCACGCGCGCGCCGCCGCCGCTCTCGATGATCAGGCTCGGGATGCCGTGGCGGCGCGTGACGTTGGTGAGGTAGGTGCCCTCCATCCAATCCTCCGACGCGCCCCATTGGTATCGGCTGCCGATCTGCGCGGCGAGTTGCTGCGCCTTCTGCTGCGCAGGTCCCATCACCTTGGCGTCGTAGATCACGTAGAAGGCGGTGATCGTCAGCTCGCCGCCGGAATGCAGGTCGAGCACGGCGTCCCCGCCATGCTCGCCGGCCAACGCCAGCAGGCGATGCGCGATCTGCTCGCCGACGCTGCCGTCGGGCTTGCCCGGGAAGATGCGGTTGAGGTTGGTGCCGTCCTGCGTGATCAGCCGGCTGTGCTGCCGCTGGCCCAGCGGGTTGGCGCACATCAGCGCAGCGATGCTGCCCTTCATCTGCTTCAGGTCGAGCCCGCGCAGGAAGCGGGCCGCCGCGATGGGGCCGACATTCTCCCCGCCATGGATCAGGCATTGGATGTAGAGCCGTGGGCCCGGCTGCGCGCCGCGGGCGAGCAGCACGGGCGAGAGCAGTGGAAGGATGGGGTCGCTGCCGAGCTCGATGACGCCCTTGGCGAGCTCGCCGGGCGCGGCCTCCGCGGTGCCGAAGCGCATGGCTGTTCCTCCGTGCTGTCGGCGCCTCAACGCGCCGGGATCGAGATCAGGTCCTCGGCGTGCCAACGGGCCGTGGCGGGGCTGCCGGGGCGGAAGCGGTCGGCGAGCGCGGCCGGGCCTTCGACCATCAGCGCGCGGCCGCCCGCCAGGCGCAGTATGAGCTGCACGCCCGTGCCGAGGAAGGAGACGACCTCCACCGTGCCGCGGGCGGCGTTGGCCGGGCCTGGCTCGGCCTCGTCCAGCGAGATGCGTTCGGGGCGCAGCACCAGCGTCGCGGCGCACGGGCCGTTCAGATTGATGCCATCCTCCGAAACCTGGCCGCCGGCAGCGTGCGTCATGACTTCGAAGAGGTTGGCGCGGCCGATGAAGCCGGCGACGAAGCGCGTGGCGGGGTGGTCGTAGACCTCCCGCGGCGTGCCGAGCTGCTCGAGCCTGCCCTTGTGCATCACCGCGATGCGGTCGGAGATCGCCATCGCCTCGGCCTGGTCATGCGTGACGAAGAGCGTGGTCAAGCCGAGTTCGGTCTGCAGGCGCCGCAACTCGATCCGCGTGCCTTCGCGCAGCAGGGCGTCGAGGTTGGAGAAGGGCTCGTCCAGCAGCACGACAGCGGGGCGGATCACCAGGGCGCGGCCGACCGCGACGCGCTGCTGCTGCCCGCCCGAGAGCTGGCGGGGCAGGCGGTCCTGGAGGCCGGTCAGCTGCAGCAGGTCGATCATGCGGCCGACGCGTTCGGTGATTTCCGCGCGGCCGACGCCGCGGCGGCGCAAGCCGAAGGCGATGTTCTCGGCGACCGAGAGATGCGGGAACAGCGCATAGGACTGGAACACCATGCCGGCATCGCGGCGATGAGCGGGCAGCGTCGTGATATCTAGGCCGCGCAGACGCACGCGCCCGGCGCTCGGCTCCACGAAGCCGGCGACCATGCGCAGCGTCGTGGTCTTGCCGCAGCCCGAGGGACCGAGCAGCGCTACGAGTTCACCAGGCGCGACCGCCAGGTCCACGCGATCCACCGCCACGGTCGCGCCATAGCGGCGCGCGAGGCCGTCCAGGACGAGTTCCGCCCCGCTCATCGCTGCGCGTAGAGCTGCTGCGCGACCATCAGCACCAGCGCGAGCAGGATTAGGAGGGAGGAGACTGCGGCAACGGTCGGATCGAAGGCCATCTGGGCTGCCCCGTAGAGCACGACGGTGAGCGGCGCCTCACGGACGGAACCCACGAAGAGCGCCATTTCGACCTCGTCGAAGGAGAAGATGAAGGCGAGCGCGGCGGCGGCGAAGAGCCCCGGCCGAAGTGCCGGCAGCGTCACCAGGAAGAAGGCCTGCAGCGGCGTCGCGCCGAGGTTCTGCGCAGCTTCCTCGACCGACTGGTCCACGCGCTTCAGCACGGGCAGCATGACTCGCAGCACCAGAGGCACGCCGACCACGAGGTGCGCGGCGACGAGCCTTGTCATGCCCGGCGGCAGGATCGGATTGGAGGCGAAGAACAGCGTCAGCGCCACGGCCAGCACCAGGCCCGGCAGCACGAGCGGCGACAGGAAGAAAGCCTCGATCAGCGCCCGGCCGGGGAAGCGGAAGCGCGTGAGCGCGACGGCCGCCGAGGTGCCGACCACCAGCGAGATCAGCGCGACGGTCGCGCCCAGGCGCAGGCTGACGAGGAAGCCGTCGACGTAGCGCGCATCGGCCAGCGCCGAGCGGTACCAGCGCAGCGAAAGCCCCTGCGGCGGGAAGGCGAGATACCCCGTGTCGGACAGCGACGCCGCGACGATCACCAGTAGCGGTCCCAGCAGGTAGACGAAGGTGACCAATGCGGAAATGCGCAGCAGCCAGCCCAGGGGATGGCGCAGCGAGATCACCGCTCCTCGTCCGCCAGCAGGCGGCCATAGACCAGCGCGACGGTCAGGGCGATGACGACCAGGATCGCCGCGACCGCGGCGGCGAAGGGCCAGTCCAGCAGTTCCAGCGTCTGTTCGTAGATCGTCACCGCCATGAAATGCGCCCGGGCCCCGCCGACGAGCGAGGGTGTGGCAAAGGCGCTGACCGACAGCGAGAAGACCAGCAGCGACCCCGCCAGGATCCCCCCCCGCGCGAGCCGCATCGTCACCAGCCACATCGCCGCGCCGGGGCTCGCGCCGAGGTTCATCGCGGCATGCTCGAGGTCGCGGTCGATGCCGCGGATAACGGCGTAGAGCGTCAGAACCATGATCGGCAGCAGAACCTGGGCCAGTGCGACCACAACGCCGGAGAAGGTGCCGAGAAGCTGGAAGTCGGGCGGCACCAGCCCGCTGCCCTGCAGCAGCCGGCTGATCGTGCCGCCGCGGTAGAACAGCACCATCCAAGCGAAGCTGCGCACCACCGCACTGACCCAGAGCGGGAAAGTCGTCAGCAGCAGCAGCAGCCCCGCCCAGCGCGATTCCGTGCGCGCCAGCAGGAAGGCGAGTGGCCAGCCCAGCGCCAGGCAGACCAGCGTGACGCAGACCCCAAGTGCCAGGCTGTTGGCCAGCACGCCGAGGTAATAAGCATCGCCCAGGAAGCGCTGGTATGACGCCAGCCCGAAGGGCGGCGGCGTGAAGGACTGCCCGAACAGGCCGATCTGCGGCCAGACGAACAGCACCCCGAACAGCAGCGCCGCCGGCGCGATCAGGCCGGCGGCGATCAGGCCTTGCCGCGCGCCGGCATTCACCGGCTGGAAATTTCCCGGTTGAAACGCTCGGTCCAGGCGGGGCGGTTGGTGTTGATGGCGTCACGGTCGAGGGTCGCCAGCTTGTCCGTCGGCGCCATGTAGCGGGCGACGTCGGGCGGCAGCTGCGTCGCGGCGTTGACCGGCGCCCAGCCGACTTCGCGCGCGATCGCGGCCTGCACCGCGGGGGCGAGATGACCGTCGAGCACGGCGCTGGCGATGTCGGCGTTGCGGCTGCGGCGCGCGACGCAGCCCACAAGCAGCGAGTAGGGCGCGCCTTCCTCCGGTACGGCGTAGCCGACGGGAATACCCATCGCCGTGCTGCGCATCGCCGAGGCCCCGTCATAGGGCATGATCCAGATGTCGCCGGTGGAGAACAGTGTCTGCACCTCAGCCGCGGCGCGGAAGATGGTAGCGCGGGCGGCGATGCGGCGGAGCGCGTCGAAACCCGGGGTCATGTTCTGCTCGCTGCCGCCGAAAGTCTTGGCGAGCATAACCAGGAAGTCCGTGCCGTAGCCGTTCGTGATGTGCGGGAAGGCGATGCGGCCTTCGAATTCCGGCCTAAAGAAGTCGCGGTAGCTGCGCGGCGGCGTCGCGACCTTGTCGGTACGGTACAGGATACCTTCCGTCACCAGGCCCCAGGCGATCCAGTGGCCGTCGGGGTCCTTCAAGTGGGCGGGGACGCCGGCGAAGTTGGCGCCGGCGGGAATGGCTTGGGTAAGGCCGTCGGCCTTGGCCGGCTTCTCCTGTCCGCCGGAGAACATGAAGAGGTCCACCTGCGGGCTCTGCGCCTCGGCGCGCATGCGGGCGAAAGCCTGGGCGGAGAGGAGCGGCGTTTGGGTGGCGCGGGCGCCGGTTTCCTGCACGATGGGGTCGAAGACAAGGCGCTGGATGAGGTCCTGGCTGGGCCCGCCGAAGGCAGTCGCGACGACCTCGCGCCCCCGCCAGCGCTGGGCTTGGGCGAGGGCGGGATGACCGAGAAGCGCGGCGCCGGCACCGAGGATCGCGCGGCGGGAGGATGCAGGCATTGGGGCTGCCACGGCGTCCTGGTCACGCATCGCGCGGGTCCTCTGCGAAGGTGGGCTTGGGCAGGAGTATGTGCAGCGTCCGGAGCAGGCGCAATTGGGCCTGCGAAAGTTGTTTGCCTCCTCCAGCGCGTGAGCTGAGGGATCGCTAGAATCAGCCTTCGTGCTGGAGCCGGGCTTCCGGAGCAGCTCTTTGGGCGCGACTACGTGCCCCGGGCTCGTCCGTTTCCGGGCGCGTCCAAAGCGGTCAGTCGAGGCCGCAGCACGAGGGTGCTGCGCCGGCCTCGAGCGCGCTGGTGTACTGACCACCCCACGGGAAACGGCTCCAGCAGTCGCGGCAAGGCCACGTTAACCGTCTGCCGCCCGTTCAGAATCGCCTCCACAACATGCGGTGCCAGCAGCGTGAGCCGCAGCAGTTTGCCCAGGTATCTGCGCTCGATTCGCTCCAAGGAGCCGGACGAAACCGCGTTCGCCGCTAACGCGTTAGCCGCGCGCAATCGGCCGCCGGCCTCACTCCGGCGGAGCCGCGTCATGCAAGATGACAGGCAACCTGTCTTTCGCCGCCGCTCAGCACCGGCCGTTCCTCACGGCAGCGCGCCATCGCGATCGGGCATCGAGGGTGGAAACCGCAGCCGGAGGGCGGGGCGAGGGGGCTTGGTATCTCGCCGGCCAAGGGCTCCTCTGCGGCGCGACCGCCCGGGCGTGGCACCGGCGCGGCCGCGAGCAGCGCGCGCGTATACGGGTGGAGCGGCGCCTGGAAGGTCGCGCGCTTTGGCCCGCTTTCCACAATCCGCCCGAGATACATCACGGCAACGCGGTCCGCGATATGCCGGACCACGCGCAGGTCATGCGAGATGAAGAGGTAGGCGAGCCCCCGCGCGCGCTGGAGGTCTCGCAGGAGATTCACGACCTGGGCCTGCACCGAGACATCTAGCGCCGAGACCGGCTCGTCGCAGATGACCAGCGCTGGATCCAGGGCCAGCGCGCGCGCGACGCCGATGCGCTGTCGCTGCCCGCCGGAGAACTGGTGGGGATAGCGGTGCGCGGCTTCTGCCGGCAGGCCGACCTGGGCCAGCAGCGCCTCCGCCCGCGCCCTGCGCTCGACGCGCCCGACGCCAGCAAGGCGCAGAGGCTCCGCCACGGTCTCGGCCACGCGCATGCGCGGGTTGAGCGATCCGAAGGGATCCTGGAACACCATCTGCATGCGCCGGCGCAATTGGCGGAGCCTGTTCCCACGGGCCGCGGCGAGGTCCTGGCCTTCGAACAGCACCTGGCCGGCGCTGGGTTCGATCAGGCGGATCAGCAGGCGGCCGAGGGTGGACTTGCCGCAGCCGCTCTCGCCAACCAGGCCGAGCACCTCGCCGCTGTGGATGGTGAGGTCCACCTCCTCCACCGCACGGACCTCGCCGACCTGCGTCAGGCCGAACGCGCCGCCCAGGACCGGGAAGCGCTTCGACAGGCCCCGCGCATCGAGCAGCGGTGTCACGCCGGCACCCGGATGCAGGCGGCCTCGTGCAGCGGGCCGGCGCGGCGCAGCGCAGGCGGGGCGAGGGTGCATTCGGCCATGGCGAGCGTGCAGCGCGGCGCGAACCGGCAGCCCGGTGGAAGGCGGTCCGGTGCCGGAACGACGCCGTCGATCGCCTCCAGGCGGTCGGTGTCGTCATCCCCAGGCACGCAACGCAGCAGCGCCGCCGCATAGGGATGCGCCGGGGTGTCGAACAGGGCGGCGGTCGGCGCGCGCTCGACGACACGGCCGGCATACATGACCACGACGCGCCGTGCCTGCTCGGCGACGATGCCGAGATCATGCGTGATGAACAGCATCGCCATGCCGAGGTCGCGCTGAAGCTCCGCCAGCAGCCGCAGGATCTGCGCCTGTACCGTCACGTCGAGCGCGGTGGTCGGCTCGTCCGCGATCAGCAGGTCAGGTTTGCAGGCCAGCGCCGCCGCGATCATCACGCGCTGGCGCATGCCCCCCGAAAGCCGGTGCGGATACTCGTCGATCCGTCGCGCGGCCGACGGGATGCCGACGCGGTCCAGCAGGTCCACCGCGCGCTTCCGTGCCGTGGCGCGATCGAGGCCCTGGTGCAGCAGCAGCGGCTCCGTGACATGCGCGCCGACCGTGAGCACCGGGTTCAGCGAGGCCATGGGTTCCTGGAAGACCATGGCGATGCGGTCGCCACGGATGCGGCGCATCGCGCGTTCGTCGAGCGTCGCAAGATCCTGGCCGGCGAAGCGGATCGTGCCGCGGGTGATGCGGCCCGGGCTCTCCAGCAGGCGCATGATCGCGAGCGCGGTCACAGACTTCCCGCTGCCGCTCTCGCCCACCAGCGCGACGGTCTCTCCGGGTTCGACGTCGAAGGCGACACCGTCAGCGACCGTTAGTGACCCCGACGGCGGCCCGAAGGCGATGGAGAGGTCCTCGACCGCGAGCAGGCTCACGCGGCCGGCGGCCCCTCGCCTCGCGCGCGCTTCTCCGCGACATGCGGCGGCACCTCGCCGAAGCGGCGGTCGACGCCGCGCGCCTTCAGCCAGTCCTTGTGTCGGCCGACCAGCGGGTTGTCGCAGCGCTCCTCGTAGAAGGGCAGCAGGGGCTTGAACCATTCCAGCAGGCGCCGGAGCTCGGCGATCGGCTCCATGCTGTGGTCCACGCGCAGGTCCACATGCGCAACCGCCTTGTCCTTGTAGACCAGCAGCGCAGCCGAGGTCTGGCCTTCGGGATACTGGCCGCCGACGTCGCGCCCGGCCTCGATCGCGCGCATCAGCCGCTCCTCGAAGGGCTCGCCCTTGCTGCCGAGGTAGCCGTCATGGATCGCGCGCACGACATGCGCGCCTTCCAGGAAGTTGCCGAGCGCCACGAAGCCGTCGCCGATCAGGTGCGAGGAATGGTTCTTGTTGTTTGCACCGGTGCGCGCCACGGCGATGCCCGTGGTGTCGATGACCGCGATCTGGCGGAACTCGATGTCGGGATCGCCATCCGCCAGTTCATTCAGCACCTTCGGGGCCTTCGCGCCCATTTCCAGCATCCGCATGCCCCAGCGCGCCAGCCGCGGCTCGGGCGTTGCCTGGTGCGCGATCACGCCGATGCCATGCATGACATGCACGCAGCGCGATCCCACGGCCGGCGAGGATGTCGCGATGCCGATGCCGATTGCGCCCGTCTCCGGGCAGCGGGCCGCGATGGTGAAGGTCATGGAAGCACCCTCCGTGATGCCGTGCGGCGATCGGGGCAGCATAAACATTGCGCCTTGCCCGAGGCAACGCGCTGGCACTAGCCTTTCCGCGTTCCATCGAAGGTTGGCCCGATGCACCCGTTCGGCGAGGAATTCTCCACCTTCGCGATTTCGGCGCGCTGTCCGCGCAGCGGCAAGCTCGGTGTCGCGATCTCGACGCGGCCGATCGCGGTCGGCGCGCGCTGTCCCTTCATCGAGCCCGGCCTCGGCATCACGGTTACGATGGCGGTGACCGATCCGCGGCTTGGGCCGCTCGGGCTGAACCTGATGAAGCTGGGCTACAGCGCGCAGCGCACGCTGGACGAGATCGCGGCGTCAGACCCCCATGTCGAATGGCGCCAGCTCAGCGTGATCGACCGCGACGGCAACGCGGTCGCGCGCACCGGCGCGCAGAACAAGGACTGGTCCGGCCATTTCTGCGAACCCAACATGGTTGCGATGGGCAATGGCCTGATCAGCGAACGCACGGCGAGCGCGATGCGCGACACCTTCCGCGCGCGCGAAGGGCAGGAGGTCGAGGACCGGCTGATGGCCGCACTGGAAGCCGGGCGCGACGCCGGCGGCCAGCATGGCGGCCAGCATTCGGCTGCGCTGCTGGTCTATGGCAGCTACCCCTATCCCCTGATCGACCTGCGCGTGGACGAGCATGACGAGCCCATCGGTGAGTTGCGCCGCGTCCTGGAGCTCTATCGTCCGACCATCGACTACTACGCCTTGCGCCCGGCCCAGCCCCATGCGCTGGGCGGCGAGGCCGATTGGATCGCCGCCAAGGAAAGGCAGGCCAAGGCATGACCTTCACCGTCGTCGCGCGCTGCCCGCGCACGCGCATGCTGGGCGTGGCGATGGCCACGCGGTCCGTCGCCGTGGGCAATCGCTGCCCCGTCGTGGTGTCGCGCATGGCGGCGGGATCGGTGCAGGCGGTCGCCGATCCGCGCCTGACGCTGACCTGCCAGCGGCTCATCGCGCTGGGCTGGCACGCGCCGAAGGTCGTGCAGGAACTCGCGGACAGCGATCCCCGCCGCGCGTCCCGGCAGATCGGCGTCGTGGACATCTACGGCCACGCCGCGGCCTTCACGGGCGAGACGAACAACTTCTACGCCGGCCACATCACCGGCGACGGCTGGCTGGCGATGGCAAACGCCGTCGTTTCCGCCGCGGTGGTGGAGGCGATGGCCGCGGCCGTGTTGGACGAAGGACCAGCCCTCGAGGAGCGGTTGATACGCGGCATCGAGGCCGGCGGTCGCGCCGGCGGGCAGAAGGAAGGCCAGAACTCCGCCTGCATCCTGGTGCATGCGGACGAGCCCTTCTCCTACCTCGACCTGCGCGTGGACCTGGATGACGAGCCGATCGCGGAGCTGCGCCGCATCTTCGACCGGATCTCGCCGCTCGGGCCGTATTTCCAGGAGAGGCCCTACACCCCGGACATCGGGCGCGACGACCATTGGCTAATGGCGCGAGGCCTGCCGCCGCCGGGCCGTCACTGAGGGAGACTGCGATGCGCAAGCCACTCCTCGCCCTGGCCGCGGCGATCGCCGTCGCTTTTCCCGCCGTCGCGCAGCAGCGCGGGCCGCTTGTAGTGGGCGCCGCGATCTTCACGGACAGCATCAGCCCCGCGGCAGCCGGCTACAACACGCTTTCGCTGGTCTCGCAAACCTGGGATCCGCTCGTCGCGCGCGACCACAACGACGATATCGTCCCGTCCCTTGCGGAGCGGTGGGAAACGCTGAGCCCGACGCATTGGCGCTTCCACCTCCGCCGCGGCGTGCGCTGGCACGACGGGACGCCCTTCACGGCGGAAGACGTGAAGTACACGATCGAGTACGTGACCAACCCGCGCACGGTCTATGTGCGCAAGGGCCGCATCGCGGGCATCGCCTCGGTCGAGGTCGTGGATCCGCAGACCGTGGACATCCGCACCACCAACCCCGCGCCGCTGCTGCTGCGCGGCCTTGCGGACATCGCGATCGAGCAGAAGGCGATCTCGGAACGGCTCGGCCCCGACCAGGCCTGGCGGCGTCCCGTCGGCACCGGGCCCTGGCTCTACGGCGAATGGATCCCTGGCGACCGCTACGACCTCACCGCGAACGCCGACTACTGGGGCGGCCGGCCACGCGTCGAGCGCCTGCGCATCCGCACCATCCCGGAAGGCTCGACGCGCGTCGCGTCGCTGTTGGCGGGCGAGACGCACATTATCGAGGAAGTGCCGGTGGACCTCATCCCGTCCGTCCGGCAGCGGCGCAACCTGTCCATCGACGCCGTCGAAAGCTCCGTCAGCCTGGTGCTGACCTTCGACACGCGCGTGCCGCCGTTCAACGATGTCCGGGTCCGCCAGGCCGTGGACTTCGCGATCAACAAGCCGCAGATCCACCAGCAGATGCTGGAGGGCAACGGCAGCGTGCTGGACGGGCAACTCGTCACCCGCGCGACCTTCGGCCACAACCCGAACCTGCGCGCGCGCCCCTATGATCCCGCCCGCGCCCGCGCCCTCCTGAGGGAGGCCGGCTATCCCGACGGCTTCGAGACCCGCATCAACACCATGTCCGGCCGCTACCTCTCCGACGTCGACATCGCCAATGCCGCGGCAGGGATGATGCGCGCCGTTGGCATCCGGACCTCGGTCGCCGTGCAGGAGGGCGCGGTCTGGGCGCGCATGGAACGCGCCCGCGAACAGGGGCCGATCTACCAAGTCGGCTGGTTCAGCGTCGGCGATGCCGACTTCAACACGGTCTGGTACACCGAGGCGAGCCGCCGCAATTACTGGACCAACGCCGAATTCGACCGGCTGTGGGAGGAAGCGCGGAACACGCTGGATGAAGGCGCGCGCCGGGCCGCCTACAACCGCATGATGGAAATCATGCACGAGGAGATGCCCTCCATCTTCCTCTTCGGCCTGCCGCGCATCTTCGGCCGCAGCAACCGCGTCGCCGCCGGCTGGAACCCGCCGCGCGACAGCCTGCTGCGGCTTCACCGGGTGGAGCTGCGCTAGTTGGCCTATCTGCTGCGGCGCCTGCTGCTGGTTCCGGTGCCGCTGCTGATCGTCGTCGTCTTCGTCTTCGTCGTGCTGCGCCTGACCGGCGATCCCGTCGCGATCTACCTCGGCAATGACGCAACGCCGGAGCAGGAGGCGCTGCTGAGGGAGAGCCTCGGCCTCGACCGGCCGCTGGCGCTGCAATTCGCGGGCTTCCTCGGCGACCTGCTGCGCGGCGATTTCGGCACCAGCCTGCAGCACCGCGCGCCGGCGATGGAGGTCGTGATGGCGCGACTGCCCGCGACGCTGGAACTCGCGGCGATGGCGCTGGTGCTGGCAGTCGTGCTGGGCGTGCTCGGCGGCATCGCGGCCGCGGTGTGGAACGACCGCCTGCCCGACTTCGCGCTGACGGCGCTGGCCGTGGTGGGGCAGTCCATGCCGTCCTTCTGGCTGGGCATCCTGCTGATCCAGCTCTTCGCGCTTGAGCTGGGATGGCTACCGACGTCCGGGCGCGAGGATTGGCATGGCGCCGTGCTGCCGACGCTGACGCTGACGGCCTTCCTGCTGCCGAACTTCATCCTGGTGACGCGCACCGCGGTGCTGGAGACGGCGCGGGAGCAGTTCGTCGCCACCGCGCGGGCCCGCGGCGTCGGCTCGGCGCGCGCGCTGTTCCGTCACGTGCTGCCCAACGCGCTGAACCCCGTGGTCAGCCTCATCGGCCTGCAGCTTGGCAGGCTGATGGGGGGTGCGGTGGTGACGGAGACGGTCTTCGCCTGGCCCGGCGTCGGGCGGCTGATGGTGGCCGCGATCTTCCAGCGCGACGTCCCCGTCGTGATCGCGGGCGTCTTCGTGGTGGCGGTCACGATCGTGCTTGCGAACCTGCTGGTGGACATCGTGCAGGCCGCGATCGACCCCCGCATCAGGCTGCGCTGAGCGGATGGGCCGCCGCTTACTCGGCCCGCGCGTCAAGGTGGCGATCGGCGCCACGCTGGTGCTGGCGATGGTGGCCTGCGCGGTGCTGGCGCCGCTGCTCGCGCCCTTCGACCCCTACGAACAGGACCTGATGGCGCGGCTGCGGCCGCCGGTCTGGGCGGACCGCGGATCCTGGGCGCATCCGCTTGGCACCGACAATTTCGGTCGCGACCTGCTGTCCCGGCTCGTCTTCGGATCGCGCCTGTCGATCCTGGTCGGGCTCGTCTCCATGGTGCTGGCGCTGTCCATTGGCACAACGCTCGGCATCCTCGCGGGCTATCTCGGCGGGCGGGTCGAGCAGGTCGTGATGCGCTTCGCCGACGCCTGGCAAGCGATCCCCGAGATCCTGCTGGCCATCGTCGTCGTCGCGGTCTTCGGCGGCGGCGTCACGGTGCTGATCCTCGTTCTCGGCTTCGCGGGGTGGGAGGTCTACACGCGCGTCGCCTTCAACCTCGGGCGCAGCCTGCGGGAACGTCCCTATGTCGAGGCCGCGATCGCCGCCGGCGCCGGCAGCGGCTATGTCATGTGGCGGCACCTGTTGCCGCAAATGATCCCGGTGCTCAGCGTCGTCGCGACGTTGCAGGTCGGGCAGCTGATCCTGCAGGAGACCGCGCTGTCCTTCCTTGGCCTCGGCCTGCCGCCACCGACGGCCACCTGGGGCAACATCCTGGCGGAGGGGCGCGAACGCCTCTGGGTCGCGCCGTGGATCGCCAACCTCGCGGGCTGTGCGATCATCCTGCTGGTGCTGGGAATCAACCTGCTGGGCAACGGCCTGCGGGAGCTGCTCGATCCCAAGCGCGTCGGACGATGAGGAGTGGCGCGGCATGACGACCGACTTCACGGGCGAGGCGCTGGACCAGCTCGTCACGCTCGAGATCAAGAACGCCGGCATGCCGCGCGGTGTGTTGCGGCCACTGTACGACGCGGCCCGCGCGCTCGCCGGCGGGCCGATTGCCTCCGCCGTCGCCGACGCGCTGCTGGCGCGCGTGAAGCCCGGCGACGCCGTCATCCTGCTGACGGGCGCGGGCTACATGCCGACCATGCCGAAGGGCGAGAGCGACGGTCCGCCCGGCGCAGCGGCGCTTGCGCGCATCCTGCACAAGGGCCTCGGCGCGGTGCCGGTATTCGCGGTGGAGGCGCACCACGCCGAGGTGATGGCCGCCGCGGCGACCGCGTCCAGCCTCAGCCTGCGTCCGTTGCCGGAGGCGCTGGAGACGCGCATGGGCGCGGTGATCGCGGCCGCGCCGGCGGAACAGCATGAGGCCGATGCCTGGATGCGCGACCTCGTCGCCACGCTGCGCCCCGCTGCGGTGATCGCGATCGAGCGCCTGGCGCCCGGCGAGGACGGCGCGATCTATGCCGCGCGGGGCCTGCCGCTGTCCGGGCCGAACGGCATCAATCGTGGGGTCACCGACATCTCGGCCATGATGAGCCTGGCCGCCGGAGCCGGCGCGCTGACCATCGGCATTGGCGACCACGGCAACGAGGCCGGCTTTGGCGCGATCCGCGAGACGACCGTCGCCGTCATGCCGCATGGCGCGAAGCTCGCGACGACGGTGGGCGCCGACTTCGTCTTTCCGGCCGCCAATGCCAATTGGGGCAGCTATGCCGTGGAGGCCGCGCTGGCCTGCCGGCTCGGCGATGCCGGGCTGATGCATACGCCGGCCGTCGAGGACCGCGTCCTGCGCCGCTGCTTCGAGGCCGGCGTGCTGGAAGCCATGGCCTTCTCCGCGGAGTTCCTGGTGGACGGGCTGGAGGGCGAGACGTCGGTCGCGGTCGTGCAGATCCTCGGCAACATCGTGCGCAAGCACCTGGAGCGGCCGGCCGGCTATGCCGGGCGCAAGCTCGACTGAACGCGGCGCGGCGATGCCCGCGCGGCATCGTCGGTCGCGAGATTTTCGCGCTTGCAGGCGTGCCCCGGCGGCGGCGCAATCACCGGCATCGAGGGAGGTGCCGCGTGGACCAGATCACCTGCGAATACATTGACCGCCTGGTGAACATCGAGATGCGCTTCGGCCAGGGCCTGCCGCGCGGCGTGACGCATCGCCTGTACGACGCCGCGCGCGCCGCGCAGGGCGACGTACCGCTGACTTTTCTCGCCGCCGATGGCCTCCGCAAGGCGCTGAAGCGCGGCGACCACGTGCTGGTGGTCACCGGCGCCGGCACGCCGCCCTGGCTGCCGAAGGGCGAGACCGATGGCCCGCCCGGCGCCGCCGCGATCGCGCGCGCGCTGGAGGTCGGACTCGGCGCCAAGCCGGTCTATGTCGCGGAGGAGCGCAACATGGGCCCGGTGATCGCGTCCTCGGAAGGGATCGGCCTCGCCGTGATGGCGGAGAGCGACTTCGCGAAGCGCGACGGCGTCGCCGCCGCCTCGGTGTTCCCGCTGGGCAAGGACGCCGGCGCGAAGGAAGCGGCGCGGCTGTTCGACCGCTTCGCGCCCAAGGCCGTCGTCTTCGTGGAGAAGGCCGGGCCCAACAGCGCCGGCATCTTCCATTCCATCCTCGGCACCGGCCGCACCGACGACATGATGGCGAACGCGCAGGAGATCGCGCGCGAGGCGAAGGCGCGCGGCGTCTTTTCCGTCGGCATCGGCGACGGCGGCAACGAGATCGGCTTCGGCAAGGTCGCGGAGGCCGTGCGCGGCATCCAGCCCGCGGGTCGGGTGTGCAAATGCCCCTGCGGGCAGGGCGTCGCCACGATCGTGGAGACCGACGTGCTGCTCTCCGCCGCGGTGTCGAACTGGGGGGCCTATGGCATCGCCGCGGCGCTCGCTGCCCTGGAGCGCCGGCCGGAGGTCCTGCATTCCACCGCGGACGAGGACCGCATGATCCTGGCCTGCGCCGCCGCCGGCGCCTTCGACGGCGCCTATGCGCGCCAGGTGCCGATGGTGGATGGCACGTCGCAGGCCGTGCAGACCTCGCTGATCACCATGCTGCACGAGGTCGTCGGCAACAGCCTCAAGAGCTACCAGCGGGGCTTCTGAGCGATGGAGATCGCGGCCGACAACATGGACCGGCTGCTGGCGGTGGAGATGCGCCGCCGCGGCCGGGGCAGGGGCTTCAAATGGGTGCTCTACGAGACGGCCCGCGCGCAGTCGGACCAGCCGCTGGTGCTGGCCGCGGCGGCGGCGCTGGATCGCCCGCCCGGGAAGGTCGCGATCGTCACAGGCGCTGCCGTTCCGCAGCACATGCCGGCCGGCGAGAACGACGGCCCCTTCGGCGCGGTGGCGCTGGCCCGCGCGCTGGGCGCCATCGGGCATGACGCCACGATCTGGTCGGACATCGAATGCATCCCCCCGATCGAGGGATTGCTGCGCTTCATGAAGCTCGGCACCGCGGCCGCCACGCTGCGCATGGGCGACACGGCGCAACAGGAGGAGATCGCGCGCGGCGCCGACATCGTCATCGCCATCGAGCGGCTCGGCGGCAACATCAACGGCCATCTGCACGGCATCAGCGGCGTGCCCCGCGACGCCTTCCAGGTGAACGTGGACCACCTGTTCCGCACCGCGACGGCGCTCGGCCGGACCACCATCGGCATCGGCGACGGCGGCAACGAGGTCGGTTTCGGCCGCATCCGGGAGGCGCTGATCGCGCGGATGCCGGAGCACAACCAGGAAGCCGCGACGCCCTGCGGCGGCGGCATCTATTCGGCGCTGCCGACCGACATCCTGGTGATCGGCAGCACGTCGAATCTCGGCAGCTATGGCGTGATGGCGGCGCTGGCGATGCGGCGCGGCGACCTCTCTCTGTGCCGAGACCCCGAGGTCGAGGTCGCGCTGCACCATGTCGGCGTGGGGCTCGGCCTGACCGATGGCGGCGGCGGTGGGGTGATCGCGGAATGCGACGGCATTCCAGCGGTTGCCAACGCCGCCGTCGTCACGCTGCTCAACAACATCGCCGCGCGGGAGCTCGACCCGCCGCGCGCGCGGGGCTTCTAGAACGGCCGCTTGTAGCCCCTGATCAATGCGTTGCGCACGATGCCGTGCAGCATGTCCATCAGGGCGCACTGCACCGCAAGCGGCATGCCGTCCACCTCCAGGATGTGGCGGCCGGTGGAGCCGTCCACCGCGTTGGCGTCCACGCAGGCCGTGACGATGCGCCGCTCCTCCTCCGCGCTGTGCAGCAGCGACGGGTCGTTGCGCAGGATCGCCAGCGCCGCCGCGATGCCATAGGCACCCCAGTTCGAGCAGTTCGCGGGCACCAGTACGTTCGTCGCGACGCGGGTGGCCAGCGCCTCGCCGCGCGGCTTGTGCGTGCGCACGGCGTCGATGATCTTGCCGAAGCCGATCTCGTTGCCGTTGTCGCCGATGCCGAGCGAGGCGATGACCCGCGCGGCGCCCAGGTCGAAAATGCATTCCGCCCGGGCTCGCGACGGGTGCGTCGGCATGCCGGACGCGGTGTGGCCGATGCCGGCCGGGCTCGGCCCGATCTTCTCGATGGAGATCAGCAGGCAGGGATCGAAGCGCGCCAGCAGGGCCTCGGCCTCCTGCTCCGCCTGTGGCCCGGCGGCAATCGGCAACACGGCGGTGGTGTAGGGGATCTCCCTCACGACCTCCGGCGCGCGCAGGCCGAGGCCCGTGGCGAGCGCGGTTGCCGCCAGGTTCGCGACGTAGTCCGCCTCGGTCAGCAGGATGGGCACACCGCCGAGCGCGCAGACCAGGCGCGCGAGTTGCGTCGCGCCTGGCGGGCCGTCGGTCTCGCCGGCCGGCAAATGCTTCGGGTCGCCGGCGCCGGTGGTGATCAGGACGTGCCGCCCGGCCAGCACCTTCTCCTGCAGGAAGCGCGCGCCGAGCAGCGACAACGGGCCGCCGCCCTGCGCTGCGACGGCCGCTTCGTGGAGATGCGCGATCACGCCGCGCGAATAGTCGGACCGCCGCATCTCGACCGTCGTCAGCCGGTCGATGTTGGCGCAGGCGATCGTCGTGATCCGGTCTTCCATGGTGCGCCCCGTCAGTGCGTCAGGCCGGTGGTGCCGCCTTCGAGGTTCTTGCCGACGATGTCGCGCAGGAACTGCAGCACCGCCATGGACGTCTCGCCGGCGAGGTTGTCCACCACGAAGTCGGTCGTGCAGTACATCGCCTCCAGCCCGCCGGCGTCGAGGCAGGCGCGGATGATCCGGCCTTCCTGCGCCGGGGAGTGCAGCAGCTCCGGCCGCTTCAGCAGCCAGGCGAGCGCGGCCTCGATGCCGTAGCAGCCCCAGTTCGACATCATGGCGGGGAGGACGATGTCGGTTGCGACCGTCGTGCAGAGGATCTCGCCCTTCGGCATCGCCTTCACCACGGCGTCCCGGATCGCGCCGAAGCCGAGCTCGTTGCCGTGGTCGCCGATGCCGATCGTCAGGATGCCGCGCTTGCTCGCCTCCGTGACCACCGGCGAGATGTCCACGACATCCGCCAGGCAGGCCTTGTCCGGCCCCTGCAAAGGCAGCGCGGTCGCGTAGTGCATGTAGCCGTCCAGGCCCGGTCCCAGCCGCTCGGTGCTGATCACCGCTTTCGGCTTCGTCCGGTCCAGCAGCGCGGCGGTCCAGGCCGCGACGTTTTCCTGCTTCGCCGGGCCGATCTCCATCGCGGCGCCGAGGCGCCAGTCCCGCGCCTCCTCGAAGCTTTTCACCATCAGCCCCGCGGCGTGGGAGGACGCGATGACGGGGTCGGCGTGGCAGGCCTCGTTCACATAGACCGGCACCGCCCCCAGGCCCTTGTAGAGGGCGCGTGCCAGCGATGCGGCGCCGGGCGGGCCGTCGCTCTCGCCCTTCGGCATGGTCGGCGCATAGCCCGCGCCGGTCAGGATCAGCACCGTGTCCTTCGGTCCCAGCGCGGCGCGCAGGCGTTCCGCCGCGACCATGCTGATCGGCCTTCCGCCCACCAGCGCGCGCGCCGCGGCGTACATCGGCGGCAGCACGTTGTGCGGCATGCCGCGGTTCTTGGCTTCGATGGTGATGAGCTGGTCGATCGCTCCGCCCGTGATGTCAGGCACGGCATCCTCCACCTGGCTGCGCCGGCAGCGAACAACGACCCCTGCCCGCGGCCAAGGCGCAATAATGGTGCCGGGGTGATGCCGACCCGGCATGGCGCCGCGGCGCCCGGACGATGCCGAACGGGCATCGGGCCACGCACAATAATGCGTCTTTCGATCCACGCCGCCGACGTGCTGCAGTCGCCCAAGGACGCCTGCAAGGCGCTGCCGGAAGGGATCGCCAGGTCGCACAGGCGGACACCACCAGATATCGGGGGGCCCGATGAACGCGATCTCCGCTTCGCTGTCACGCCGCGGGCTGCTGGCCGGCGCCGCTTCCGCCGTCGCGGCATCACGCCTGTCAACGCCGGCCTTCGCTCAGGGCACGCGGCGCGACCTGCGCATCGGCGTCTTTGGCGGCGACTTCGGCAACATCAGCCCCGTGGTGCGCCACGACATCCAGGGCGGGTTGATTGTCAACAACGTCTTCGATGGCCTGGTGCGCATCGACTACCAGAACCGGCGCATCATTCCCTGGCTGGCCGAAGCCTGGACGCAGACCGACCCGCTGACCTGGCGCGTGAAGATCCGCGAGGGCGTGAAGTGGCAGCGAGGCTACGGCGAGATGACCGCGCAGGACGTGCTCTACAGCTTCCAGTACCACATCGACACGCGCAGCGCCTGGTTCGGCTCCTCCTTCTCCGCGCTGGACACGATGCGCACGGACGGCACGCATGTCCTGGAGATCAAGACCAAGCGTCCCTTCGGCCCGCTGCCGGCGGTGACGCTGGGCTATGGCGGCAACGTCGTGTCGGAGAAGGCGCACAAGGAGATCGGGCCGCAGGCCTATCAGAGCCGACCGATCGGCCAGGGCCCCTACTTGGTGGAATCCGTGCGCGGGACCGAGGTGGTGCTTTCGAAGAACCCGGACTACTGGCGCCCGGGGCTGCCGAAGATGGACCGCCTGTTCTACCGCGCCATCCCAGATTCCAGCGTGCGGCTGCAGGCGCTGCAGCGGCGGGAGCTGGACTTCATGACGCACCCCGAGCCGCGCGAGGTCGCCCAGGCCAAGCGGAACACGAACTTCACCTCCACTACCGTGGTCGGCTGGAACTGGGACTACCAGCAGTTCAACCTGACGGGCACGGTGAACCTGCCGATGATGGACAAGCGGGTCCGCCAGGCGATCTCCTACGCCATCGACCGCGAGGCCATTGTCAACGAGATCTACGCGGGCGAGGCGACAATCACCGACAATCAGATCCCGCCGGGCTACATGGGCCATCGCCAGTCGCTGATGCGCTACCCCAAGAACGGCGACCTGAACCGCGCGCGGCAGTTGATGACGCAGGCGGGGGTGCGCGGCTACAGCGTGGACGTCATCACCAGCGACAAGGACTGGCTGCGCAAGGAGCTCGAGCTCGTCGCAGCCATGGTCAGCCAGATCGGCATCACCTACCGCATCCGCAACATGGACATGGGCGGCTTCAATAACCTCTGGCTCAACAACCGATTCGAGCAGCACCTCGAGGACATCACACTGGTCGCGCCGGACCCCGATGCAACCTCCTGGTGGTTCCTCAACAGCGGCGGCTCGTCCTCCGCCCTTAGAAACGCGGAGATGGACCGCCTGACCGACGGCGGCCGGGAGGAGACGGATCCCGCGAAGCGCGAGGCCATCTACCACCAGGTCGTCGACCTAACGCTTGAGGAATGTCCGCTGATCTATCACTGCAATGTCAACTTCACCCAGATCTTCGACCGACGCCTGACGGGCTTCACGCCGACGCCCCAGGAATACATCGAGTTCATGGACCAGATCGCCTGGACCTGAGGCGCGCGCAAACGGATGTGGAGCTATCTCGCCCGGCGTCTCGTGCAGGTGCCGGTCGTACTGGTCGTCGCGACGCTGACCGTCTTCCTGGTGGTGCGCGCGACGCCCGGCGACCCCGTGCAGATCATGCTGGGGATGCAGACCTCGCCGGAGGCGGTGGCGGCGTTGCGCGCGGAATTCCGGCTGGATGAGCCGGTGCTGCTGCAATATGTCCACTGGGTCGGCGACCTGCTGCAGGGCAATCTCGGGCGCTCGATTCGTCTGAATACGGCCGTGACCGAGATGCTGGCGGAGCGCTTCCCTGTCAGCCTGAGGCTGGCCGGCGCGGCGATGCTTTATGCGATCGTGCTGTCCATCCCACTCGGCATTCTCGCCGCGCTGTATCGCAACCGATGGATCGACTGGCTCTGCACGGGCTACACGGTGGCGGGCTTCGCGATCCCGAACTTCGCTCTGGCCCTGATCCTGATCTACGTCTTCTCGATCACGCTGGGCTGGTTCCCGATCACCGGCATCGGTACGGAGGAAGCGGCGGAAGGCGGCTTGCTGTCCTCCCTCCGCCCCTATGTGCTGCCGGCCGTCGCGCTGGGCACGCTGCAGACCGCGGTGCTGACGCGCCTGCTGCGGTCCTCGATGATCGACGTGCTGTCGCAGGACTACATCCGCACCGCGCATGCGAAGGGGCTGATGCCGGGCACCATCGTGCTGCTGCACGCGCTGAAGAACGCGATGATCCCCTTCGTCACCATGGTCGCGGTGCAATTCGGCTACCTCGTCGGGATCCAGGTCACCATCGAGTACATCTTCGCCATCCCCGGCATGGGATCGGCGGTGCTGAGCGCCGTGGTCAGCCGCGACTTTCCGGTGATCCAGGGGTTCACCCTGGTGATCGCGATCTTCTTCCTCTTCACGAACCTGGTGGCCGACCTGCTGTATTCCGTGCTCGATCCCCGGATCCGCTACTGACATGCCGGATGGCATCGCCGCCTCCGCCGCCATCGAGGAGGATCGTCCGGTTCGCCGGGCCGCGGGGCTGCGCCTCGCCGCGCGGCAGTTCCGCCGCAATCCCGCGGCCATGACGGGGCTCGTCGTGCTGCTGCTGTTCTGCGCGGCGGCGCTGCTGGCGCCGCTGGTCGCGCCGCATGATCCGACGCAGATGCGCCTCTCGGCGAAGCTGCGGCCGCCGGGCGAGGTCTACTGGCTCGGCACCGACCATTTCGGGCGGGACATCTTCTCGCGCCTGCTCTACGGCTCGCAGGTCTCGCTCTCGGTCGGGCTTCTGGTCGTCTCCTTCGCCTCCTTCCTCGGCGTGCCGCTTGGGCTGCTAGCGGGGCTGGCGGGGGGATGGGTGGACAATGTCGTGCTGCGGCTGATGGACGCGATGCTGACCTTCCCGCCGTTGCTGCTCGCGGTTGCGATCGTGGGGCTCCTCGGGCCGGACATCACCAACGTCATGATCGCGCTCGGCGTCGTCCAGGTGCCCGTGCTGGTGCGCCTGGTGCGCGCCAGCA
Source organism: Falsiroseomonas sp. HW251 (assembly GCF_050563545.1). Taxonomy (NCBI): domain Bacteria; kingdom Pseudomonadati; phylum Pseudomonadota; class Alphaproteobacteria; order Acetobacterales; family Roseomonadaceae; genus Falsiroseomonas; species Falsiroseomonas sp. HW251. The sequence continues at coordinate 113,077 of NZ_JBNXUM010000008.1, read as the reverse complement.
CGCTGGCCGCGCGGGAGGAGACCTATGTCACCGCCGCGCGCGCGCTCGGCGCCTCGCCCGGCCGCATCGCGCTGCGCCACGTGCTGCGCAACATCCTCAGCCCGATCGTCGTGCAGCTGACCATCGGCTTCTCGGCCGCCGTGATCGCGGAGGCGTCGCTGTCCTTCCTCGGGCTCGGCACCCAGCCGCCAACGCCGAGCTGGGGTCGCGACCTCGCGGAGGCGCGGCGCTACATGGCCGACGCGCCCTGGATGTTCCTGGCGCCGACGGGGACGATCATGCTCGCGGTGCTGGCCATCAACTTCCTCGGCGACGGGCTGCGCGACGCGCTTGATCCCCGTAGTTGGCGCAGCGGCCCGGCGAAGGAAAAGCGCTGATGCCGCTGCTCGAGGTCCGCAACCTCCGCACGCGCTTCCGCACCGACCGCGGGACGACCAACGCGCTGGACGGCGTTTCCTTCGACCTGCATGAGGGCGAGGTGCTGGGCCTGGTCGGCGAGAGCGGCAGCGGCAAGAGTGTCACGGCGCTCTCCATCATGGGGCTGGTGCCGCAGCCGCCGGGCGAGGTCACGGCCGACGCGCTGCGCTTCGATGGCATGGACCTGCTGACCGCCAGCAAGAGGCAGATGCGCGATCTGCGCGGCGACCGCATGGCGATGATCTTCCAGGATCCGATGCGCTGCCTCAACCCCGTGCTCACGATCGGGCGGCAGATCACGGAGGCGCTGCGCCGCCATCGCGGCATGGACCGCGATGCCGCGAAGCGCCGCGCGATCGAGCTGCTGGAGATGGTTGGCATCCCGCTCGCGGAAAAGCGGCTCTCGGCCTTCCCGCACCAGTTCTCCGGCGGCATGCGCCAGCGCGTGATGATCGCGATCGCGCTGTCCTGCCAGCCCCGCGTGCTCATCGCGGACGAGGCAACGACCGCGCTCGACGTCACAATCCAGGCGCAGATCGTGGACCTCGTGCGACGCCTGACGCGGGACACTGGCACCGCGGTGATCTGGATCAGCCACGATCTCGGCCTCGTCGCGGGCCTCTGCCACCGCGTCAACGTCATGTATGCCGGCCGCATCGTCGAGACGGGTCCGGTGGACGAGGTCTTCGCGCGCCCCGGCCATGGCTACACCGTGGGCCTGATGGGCTGCACGCCGCGGATCGACCGTGACATCGCGCGGCTGACGCCGATCGAGGGGCTGCCGCCTTCGCTGTCGGAGCCGCCGTCGCTCTGCCCCTTCCTGCCGCGCTGCGCCGTCTCTGTGGACGCATGCCGCACGGCGATGCCGTCGATGCGCGAGATGGGGCAGGCGCATGCCGCGGCCTGCCACGCCGATCTCCGCCCGTTCTGGAAGCGCAGCGCGGCATGAGCGCGCCGCTGCTGGAGGTCCAGGACCTGCAGGTGCATTTCGCGCCGCCGCGGCGCCTGATCGGCGGCACGGCCCCGCCAGTGCGCGCGGTGGACGGCGTGTCCTTCGTGCTGGAGCGCGGGAAGACGCTGGCGCTCGTCGGCGAATCCGGCTGTGGCAAGTCCACCACGGGGCTTGCCGTGCTGCGCCTGGTGCAGCCGACGGCCGGGCGTATCCTCTGCGACGGGCTAGACATCGCGGCGCTGCCGCGCAGCGCGCTGCTGCCCTTCCGGCGGCGGATGCAGATCATCTTCCAGGACGCCGCGGCGTCGCTCGATCCGCGCATGCCGGTAGTGGACCTGATCACGGAGGCGCTGGAGATCCACGGCCTGGCGCCAGGGCCGGAAAGGCCGCGGCGCGTGCGGCGGCTGCTCGACCTCGTCGGCATCCCGTCCCGCATGCTGGAGCGCTATCCGCACGAACTCTCCGGCGGCCAGGCGCAGCGCATCGCGATCTGCCGCGCGCTGGCGGTGGAGCCCAAGCTGATCGTCTGCGACGAGCCGGTCTCGGCGCTCGATGTCTCGATCCAGGCGCAGATCATCAACCTGCTGCAGGACCTGCAGAAGGAACTGGGGCTTTCCTACCTCTTCATCTCGCACGACCTGTCGGTCGTCCGGCAGGTCAGCGACGCCGTCGCGGTGATGTATCTCGGCCGCATCGTGGAGCACGCCCCGACATCAGAGGTCTTCGCACGGCCCGCGCATCCCTACACCCGCGCGCTGCTGTCGGCGGCGCCGGTGCCGGACCCCGAGATCGAGCGGACGCGCGAGCGCATCGTGCTGCAGGGCGACCTGCCCAGCCCCTCGGCGCCGCCTTCGGGCTGCCGCTTCCGCACGCGGTGCCCCATCGCGATGCCAGCCTGCGCCGACGCCCTCCCGCCCGCCATCGAGGTCGGGCCTGGCCACAGCGCCGCTTGCATCCGCATCCCCGCCACCGCCTGAGGAGGACGCCATGACCTATACGCTGCTCGGGCGCTGCGCGCGGACCGGCGCGATCGGCGTCGGGATCGCGACCTATTCGCTGGCGGTCGGCGCTTCCGCCCCGCAGGTGGTGCGCGGCAAGGGTGCGGTTGCCAGCCAGGCTTGGGCAAACCCGCAGCTGCGCACGCTGGGTGCGAGCCTGCTCGATCTCGGCCACACCGCGCCGCACGCATTGGCACTGCTGGTTGCGTCAGACCTGAAGATCGGCTTCCGCCAGGTCGCGGTGCTGGACCGCCGCGGCGACGGCGCCTGCCATACCGGCCCGAGCTGCCGCGCCTGGGCCGGGCATCGCATCGGCACGGACTACGTGGCCTGCGGCAACGTGCTGGCGGGCCCGGGCGTCGTGGATGCCATCGCCGAGGCCTTCGAGAAGTCCGAGGGCATGGACCTCGCGGAACGCCTGCTGCGTGGCATGGAGGCCGGGCGCGACGCCGGCGGCCAGGTCGGCGGCAATGGGCACCTGCCGGAACGCTCCGCCGCGCTGATCGTCTACGGGCAGGAGGAGCACGCGCAGAACGACCTGCGCATCGACATGCATGACGATGCGGTGACCGCCCTGCGCGCGCTGTTCACGACCTACGCGCCCTACATCGCCTATCGCCGGCAGCGCTGGCGCAACCCGGAGGTCGCGCTGCCACAGGAGCAGTTCGTGGCCTCGCTGAAGGGGTAGCGCCCCGTCAGTGGGCCACGCCGCGCGTAGGCGGTTGCAGTGCCAGGCGCACCATGTTGTTCAGCAGCTGCACCACCGCCATCGAGCTTTCGCCGTCCGCGCTGTCCACGATGAAGTCGGTGGTGCACCACATCGCCTCCAGCCCGCCGGCGTCGAGGCAGGTGCGGATGATCCGCTCCTCCGCCTTCCAGCCATGCATCAGCGCGGGATCCTTCAGCAGGAAGGCCAGCGCGGCCTCGATCGCATAGGCGCCCCAATTCGACATCAGGCAGGGGAACAGCACGTCGGTGCGCACGACAGTGCACAGCGTCTCGCCCTTTGGCATGATGCGCGCGACGGCGTCGGGGATGCGGCCGAAGCCCATCTCGTTGCCGTGGTCGCCGATGCCGATGCTGAAGACCTTGCGCCGCTCCGCCTCGTGGAAGACCTCCGCGATGTCGATGATGCCGGTCTCCGGGCCCTTCGGGATCGCCGTCGCGTTGTAGACCACGCCGTCCTTCGCCGGGCCCAGCCGTTCGATCGATACGATCGCCTTGGGCTGCCAGCGCTCGAACAGGCCGGCCGCCCAGGCCTTCACCGCACCCTGATCGTCCGGCGCCGTTTCCACCGCCGCGCCGAAGCCGCGCTTCGCGGGCTCCGGCGGGCGGATCATCAGCGTAGCCGCTTCCGACGACGCCTTGATCGGCCCGGCATGCTTGTTCTCGCAAACGAAGACCGGCACGGCGCCGAGGCCGCGATACAGCGTCCGCGCGATCGAGGCCGCACCGGGCGGCCCGTCGCTCTCGCCCGTCGGCATGCCCGGCGCATAGCCCGCACCGGTGACGACGAAGACGGCATCGTGGCGCTTCACGTTGGCGATCAGCCCCTCTGCGGCGCGCATCGAGATCGGCCGGCCGCCGCCTTCCGCGCGCGCCGCATCGTACATCTTCACGACGATGTTGTGCGGCATGGCGAGGTTCTTCAGCTCGATGGTGACGAGCCGGTCGATGTTGTCGCCGACATAGTCCGACATGGCGCGCGCTCCCTGCTCAGTGCGTCAGGCCGGTGGTGCCGCCTTCGAGGTTCTTGCCCACGATGTCCCGCAGGAACTGCAACACCGCCATCGACGTCTCGCCCATCAACCCGTCCACGAAGAACTCCGTGGTGCAGAACATCGCCTCGAGGCCCCCGTTGTCGAGGCAGGCGCGCAGGATCCGTTCCTCCTGCGCGGGCGAGTGCAGGATCTCCGGCTTCTTCAGCAGCCAGGCCAGCGCGGCCTCGATGCCGTAGCAGCCCCAGTTCGACATCATGGCGGGCAGGACGATGTCGGTCTCGACCGTCGTGCAGAGGATTTCGCCCTTCGGCATCGCCTTCACCACGGCGTCCCGGATCGCGCCGAAGCCGAGTTCGTTGCCGTGGTCGCCGATGCCGATGGTCAGGATGCCGCGCTTGCTCGCCTCCGTCACCACGGGCGAGATGTCCACGACCTCGAAGCGGCAGAAATTCTCGGGGCCCTGCAGCGGCAGGGCAGTCGCGGTGTGGATGATGCCGTTGATGCCGGGCCCTAGCCGTTCCGCGCTGACCACGGCCTTCGGCTTGGTGCGGTCCAGCAGTTCCTGCGTCCAGGCCGCGACCGCGTTCTGGTTCAGCGGCGCATTCTCCATCGCGGCGCCGAGCCTCCAGTCCCGCGCTTCCTCGAAGGTCTTCACCATCAGCCCCGCCGCGAGGGAGGAGGCGATGACGGGATCGGCGTGGCAGGCCTCGTTCACGAAGACGGGAACGGCGCCGAGCCCCTTGTACAGCGCGCGCGCAAGCGAGACGGCGCCGGGCGGGCCGTCGCTCTCACCCTTCGGCATCGTCGGCTCATAGCCAGCGCCAGTCAGCACCAGCACCGTGTCCTTCGGCCCCAGAGCCTTCTTCAGTGCCTCCGCGCAGAGCATGCTGAGCGGCCGTCCGCCGGAGCGCGCGCGGGCAGCCTGGTACATCGTGCGCAGCACGTTGTGCGGCATGCCGCGGTTCTTGGCCTCGATGGTGATGAGCTGGTCGATCGCCTCGCCCGTGATGTCCGGCATGATGGCCTCCTCGACGGAAAGCGGCCCCGCGGCCGTCTTCGCTGATGCCACCACGCGAGCCCGCCGAACGGGAACGCCAAAAATAGGCGTTCGCATGATGCCGGGATTGGATCATGCTGGGTTGGCGTGGAGGTCGGGACAATGGCCATGCTGAGAACATCCCTTCGCTACTTCGACGCCATCGTGCGGCTCGGATCGATCCGCGCCGCCGCGCTTCACCTGCGCATCGCGCAATCCGCCGTCAGCCGACAGGTCCAGGCGCTGGAGGATGAGGTCGGCGCGCGCCTGTTCGAACGCAGTCGCCGAGGCGTGCAACTCACCCAGGCCGGCGCGCTGTTGCGCGACTATGTGCGCGAAGCCAGCTTCCACGCGGAGCGGCTTCGCTCCGAACTCGATGCGCTGCAGAACCTCCGTCGCGGCACCGTCCGGCTGCACGTCATCGAATCCGCGATCCCACACCTGGTGCCCACGGCGATCGCGGATTTCCGCGCCGACCATCCCGGGATCGCATTCGCCGTCGTCGTCGCGGGCAGTTCGCAGGTGCTGGATGCCGTGCGCGAAGCGGAGGCGGATATCGGCATCGCCTTCGGGTGCAGCGCCGTGCCGGAACTGCAGGTGCGCGGCCGTATCGCGGAGCCGCTCTGCGCCGTGATGCGGGCCGATCATCCGCTTGCGACGCTGCCGAGCGTCACGGTGCGCCAGACCCTGCAATGGCCGATCGGTATCCCGCTGACCGGCGGCGGCACCTGCACGCTGCTGAATGCTGCGCTGGCCGCCGCTGGTCTGCGCCTGACGCCCGCACTGGAGACGAACTCCATCGACCTGCTGCGCCGCTTCGCCCTGAACGGCAAGGGCATCACCTTTCTGCCGCGGCTGATGGTGGCGGGCGAGGCGCCGAACCGCGATCTGGCCGTGGTGCCCGTGGAGGATTCGCCGATGCCGCAGGGCCATGTGGAAATCGTGACGCTGCGCGGCCGCGCGTTGCCGCTAGCCGCCGAGGAGTTCGCGGGCTACCTGCTTCGCCGGCTTGACCAGGCGGTGAAGGCGCCCGCATCGCCGATGCCGGCACGACGCGACGTAACGCGGCCGAGCCGAGGCATGAGGGGCAACGCATGACCTACACGCTGCTGGGACGGTGCGGCCGGACGGGTGCGCTGGGCGTCGGGATCGCGACCTATTCGCTGGCGGTCGGCGGGCTGTGCCCCGTGGTGATCAGCGGCGTGGGCGCGCTGACCAGCCAGGCCTTCGTGAATCCGACCCTGAAGTCGCTCGGCGCAAGGCTGCTGCGCGTCGGCCATCCCGCCGCGCAGGTGCTGCAGATGCTGCGCAGCGCCGACCCGCAATTCGACTTCCGTCAGGTCGCGGTGCTGGACCAGCGCGGCGACGCCGCCTGCCATACCGGCCCGCGCTGCCGGGACTGGGCCGGGCATGTCGGCGGGCCGGATTTCGTCGCCTGCGGCAATGTGCTCAAGGACCGAGGCGTCGCCGAGGCAATGGCAGCGGCCTTCGCCGCCGATCCGGCAGCCGAGCTCGGCGAGCGTTTGGTGCGTGCGCTAGAGGCCGGCCGCGACGCTGGCGGCCAGGTCGGCGGCGCGGGCCATCTGCCGGAGCGATCGGCCGCGCTGCTCGTGCACGAGGCGGCGGAGGAGCACGCGATCCTCGATCTGCGCGTCGATGGACACGGCGATGCGGTGACGGAACTGCGACGACTGCATGACGAGTTCCGCCCCTACGTGGCCTTTCACGCGCTACGCTGGCGCAATCCGGGCGAGGCGCCGCCGCAGGAACGTTTCGTGGCTTCGCTTCCGGCCCGGCCGGTCTAAGGCCGTCTGGCAAGAGCCGAGCCGAGCCGAGGCTGACCGCACCGCGCGACGCGGCCCATGGCCGCGCTCGTCACGCCGACGCCGGCGATGCCTCCCCCGCCACGAGGCCACAAACTCGTTGCACTCTGCCACCATCTCGCCGGAGGTCACTGCCGACCAGGTCTTGCGGATCGCGGCGATGTAGGCCGGGCCGACGGGCGACCGGATCACTTCGACCTCCCGTCCGTCCAGCGCCACGACGCGGCCGATCGCCTGGTCCTTCGCCACGATCGCGCCCGGGCCGATGAAGGCCTCGAACAGGCCGCCGCGCGTGTTGTTGACCAGCGTGCAGCGTTCCACCACGGCGCGGGCGCGCCGCGCGGGCCGGTCGGGCAGGATGCCGATCGAGGCGGCGATGCTGCGGATGGACTGCGCGAAGACGTAGCCCAGGACGGCTTTGACCCGGCCGCGGTTCGGCGAACCGACCGCTGCCGCAGGCAGCACGAACTTGCGCCGGCTTGGGCGCTGCACAGGCGTACGTGCCAACTCAGTTCGGCCGCACCCGAGTGCCGCGGCTTGCGCGCGGGCTCTGCTTCGCCGGCTACGTCGTGCGGACGAAGGTGGCCCGCGAGTGAGCAGATCCGGCGACCAGCCGGCGCCGGGTCAGGTTCGGCCGTGCGCTCGAGCTGACGGCGATGCCTGGAGGCGGCCGAAAATACGCGGCAGTTCGTGCTCGTGACTGGCCACCGCGAAAATGACGTTGACGTTCGAGTCAGGCTGACGCCGACGTCGCCCTCACCGACCTCTGAGGTTAGCTTTCAGTCGTCGGGCAGCACCGGCGTCCGTACGAAGAGCCAGTACCGGATGCCGAACGCGATGAAGGCAAGCAGGGCCGACGCCGCCCAGCGGGCGGAGGTGGAGAAAGAGCGCAGGACGGCGGGGCGGAACATTCGGCGGGCGAGCATCGTCCCGCAACGGCTACGTCGCCGACTGGTTCTTTCGGCTATCGCGGTCCGCGGGCGTTCCGGGGCGACGTCGTCTCGTCCGGCGCGCGGTTCTGCTTTGCGGCCTGACGGGCTTCCAGGCTGTCGGCCGACGCCTCCAAGGCCGTCGCTTGTTCCAGGAGACGCTCGCGGTCAGGCCGGAAGCTGATGCGCCGCGCGAGGTCGCGACATTCCTGCGCGAGCGCACGCAGGTGCGCAGGGTCTTCCTTCCCGAAAATGTCCCGTCCCCCCGGAGAAGACACCATCGCTGTTTTCAGCAGGTCTGCCCAATGCGAGAGAACCCGCAGCACAAAGCAGCCGCACGGGGCAAATCACGTCGCCGACCAGGGTCATCGACCTGTATCCGTTTTCGACGATCAGAACGAGTGCCTCGTTGTGCGTCGGTCAGACCGTTCGGCCGCCCGCCCCCCGGACCATCGAATATCCAACGTGGCGCCGGGTTCGTCAGCGGCCACGTGCCCCGGCACGTGAACGGCGACCTTGCATTTGAGCCTCTCCGGCTTCCTACGCGAGGGTGGAGTGGACGGCGGAGGGCATCGGCCGTGCAGCTCGGGCGCGTCGAGGCCCATCATCCGCACCGTCTGCCACCGACGCGGGTCGTATCGCCGACGTCGACCACGTCACGCAACTGCGTGGCGGCAAGCTTCAGGAGGGTCCGCTGGTGCCCGACGCGGTGGCGCCGGCTTGGCGCGCCATCATGCATCTCACGGCGCCCACCCCAGCAAAGGACCGGCCGGTCCGAACGCCACACGATGCTCTCGCGCAGCCTTGACGCCATTTACCCCGTCCAGGGGGCCACGTTGATCCCGTGCCGCATGGCCGAGGAGGGGACACCAGGATGACCGACACGCATCTCGCGCGGCGAGGCCTGCTCGCCGCAGCTGCCGCAACGCTCGCCCTGCCAGCGGCCGCGCAGCGAAGCTGGGGCCCCAATGCGCCGCCGCAGCGCTACCCCGATCCCGACATTATCACGCTCGACCCGCAGCGCTTCCGCGCGGCGATCGGCAACACACCGATCCGGCGCGTCTATACCGGCACGCTCTGGGCCGAGGGCCCGGCCTGGCACGCCACCGGGCGCTTTCTCGTGTGGTCCGACATACCGAACAACGAGGCGCTACGCCTGAACGAGGAGGACATGAGCGTCCACCGACGCTTCCGCAGCCCGTCGGGCTTCTCGAACGGCAACACCTTCGACCGTGAAGGTCGCCAGATAGCCTTCCGCCACCTCAACCGCGACGTCGCACGCTACGAGCCGGATGGGCGGATCACCGTGGTCGCGGCGCGTGGCCCGGACGGCGCCTTCAACGCGCCGAACGATGGCATCGTGCATCCCGAGGACGGCAGCATCTGGTTCACCGATCCGGGCTACGGCGCCCTCGTCAGCTATGAGGGCGAACGCGCGCCAGAGGCCGACAACAGCCCGCGCCCATTCATCAAGGAGGCGATCTACCGCATCGACGCGCAGTCCGGCCAGGTGACGAAGGTCGCCGACGAGCCGTTGAAGCCGAACGGGCTCTGCTTCTCGCCGGACTACCGCACCTGCTACGTGGCCGACACCGGTTCCACCCACTACCCGCAGGCGCAGAACATCATCTGGGCCTACGACGTGGACGGCCCACGGCTGCGCAACCCCCGGAACTTCGCCAACATGGCGCTCGAACAGAAGACCGGCTTCGCGGATGGCATCCGCGCCGACGTGCGCGGCAACATCTGGTCGGCGACGAGCGGCGGGGGGGATGGCTATGACGGCGTCCACGTCTTCGCGCCGAACGGCGACCGCATCGGGCAGATCCGGCTGCCGGAGGTCACGTCGAATGTCTGCTTCGGCGGGTCGCGGCGGAACATCCTGTTCATGACCGCGAGCCAGTCGCTCTATGCGGTGCCGGTGGAGACGCGCGGCGCCCACTTCTGCTGAACCGGGGCATACTCTCGCCCGCATGCGAAGTTGAGTCCCCGCCGCTGACAGCGCTGTAGCGCAAGCCGTAGCGCGCTGGCAGCGGAGTGGGTGCTCTAGCGCGAGCCGCAGCCGGTCCGCCGCCTCCTGGGGCGGACACGACCGCCTCCTGGCGTTCCGCATGCGACTGCCGTCGACCCTGGGCAGACTCTCGCGATCGCAGCGGAAGCCGAGTGCCGAGACCCTGCGACTTCAAGCGCCTCGCGTCACCCAGCAGCAGGTTTCGGCGAGGCGCCACGTTCGCTCGAAGCAGCAGAAGACTGTCGCCGATGCTCATGACGAAGCGCAGCGCGACCGCAGCGAGTTTGCCACGAAGGGGGCGGCGCGGGACTCCCGGTCAGGGCACTCCGTTGAAGAGACGCTGGATCCCGCTCGCGAGGTGATGGCGCATCGCCGCGCGCGCCGCATCGGCGTCCCGGGCCGCGATCGCCTCGGCGATCGCGGCATGCTCGGCCATCACCTCCGCCGCGCTGTCCGCCTGCGGACGCCGGACCAGTTCGGTCGTGAGGTGCATGCTGAACTTCATCTGTTCGACGAGCGCCTCTAGCGTGGTCACGAAGAAGCGGTTGCGGGTGGCCTCGGCGATCGCCAGGTGGAACGCCACGTCCTCGTCTCGCGCAGCGCTTCCCGCCAGCAGCGCCGCCTCGAGGCGCTGATGCGCGGCCGCCACGCGCGACAGCGCGGCGGGATCGGCGAGCCCGGCCGCGCAGGCCGCAGCCTCGCTCTCCAGGCTGCAGCGGAAATCCATGAAGCTGCGGACTTCCGGGATGCTGCCGAGCTGCCCGTAGAGCACCGGCGGGACCGGCGGCGGCAGGTCGCGGACATAGGTGCCGGAGCCCTTGCGCGTATCGATCCGGCCCTCGGCCCGCAACCGTGCCAGCGCCTGGCGCAGGATCGGCCGCGAGACGGCGAAGCGGCGCGTCAGCTCGAGCTCAGAGGGCAGCCGCGAATGCGGCGGCCAGAGGCGGGAGCCCAGCAAGGCGAGAAGCTCGTCATACACGCGGTCGCTGAGCATGGCTTGCGGCGACAACCCCCTTGCTGTCAAAGCTGTCAAAAAATGCACTCAATATGCCCGATCTGCCAGCGAGATGTTTGACAGCCCGCCCTGATCTGCAAACCTGTCCGGGCACCGGAACGAGGGAGGATCGGATGGGCGCGTCGTGCAGCTGCGATCGCACTCGGCCTCGCTCGTCTGCCGGCGCCCCATGATGCCGGCCAGGACCCTCCTCGATCGCCTTGTCGATGGCGGCTTCCGCCTGCTCGAGGTGCTGATGGTCGCGTTGTTGGGTGCGATGGTCGCGATGGTCCTCGGCAACGTCGTCCTGCGCTACGTCTTCGACAGCGGCATCGCGATCTCGGACGAGATGTCGCGCTACTTTTTCGTCTGGCTGACCTTCGTCGGGGCCGTGGCGGTGCATCGCGAGCATGCGCATCTCGGCGTGGACACGCTGGTCCGCGTGCTGCCGCGCCTCGGCCGGCTCGCCTGCCTTGCCGTGTCCGACGCGCTCGTCCTGGTCTGCTGCGCCGTGTTCTTCTGGGGCACCTGGAAGCAGCACGCGATCAACGCCAGCAATGTGGCGCCGATCAGCGGCCTGCCCATGAACTTCGTCCACGGGATCGGATATTTCACCTCGATCGGCGTCGGCGCGATGGTCGCGCTTCGGCTCGTCCGCCTGCTGACCGGCCGCCTGGACGAGCGGGAGATCGCGATCTTCGCCGGCGAAGCGGAGGACGAGCGCGGCGCGGCGACGCGCCAGGGGCTGGAATAGATGACGATCGTCGTCTTCCTCGCCTCGCTCTGCGGCGCGATGGCGATCGGCATGCCGGTCGCCTTCGCCCTGCTGACCTGCGCGCTCGCGCTGATGCTCTGGCTCGGCATCTTCGATACGCAGATCATTGCGCAGAACATGATCATTGGCGCGGACAGCTTCCAGCTCCTCGCCGTGCCCTTCTTCCTGCTTGCCGGGGAGCTGATGAACAAGGGCGGCCTGTCCCGCCGCATCGTGGATTTCGCGCTCAGCTTCGTCGGCCACATCCATGGCGGCCTGGGGTACGTCGCGATCTTCGCGGCGGTCATCATGGCGGCGCTCTCGGGCTCCGCCGCGGCGGATACCGCAGCACTCGCGGCAATCCTCATCCCCATGATGCGCGAGGCGAAGTACGACATCCCCCGTTCCGCCGGGCTGATCTCTGCAGGCGGCATCATTGCGCCGGTGATCCCGCCCTCCATCGGCTTCATCATCTTCGGCGTCGCTGCCAATGTCTCGATCACGCAGCTCTTCCTGGCCGGCGTCTTCCCGGGACTGTTGATGGGCCTTTCCCTCGTCGTCGCCTGGGCGATCGTCTGCCGGCGCGACCGGCTCGACACGCTGCCCCGCCGCAGCTGGACGGATCGTCTGCGCTCCGGCCGGGACGGCTTCTTCGCGCTGCTGATGCCGGTGATCATACTCGGCGGGATCAAGTTCGGCGTGGTGACGCCGACCGAGGCCGCGGTTGTCGCGGTCGCCTATGCCTTCCTGGTCGGCGCCTTCATCTACCGGGAGCTCCGCCTGTCGGAGCTCTACGGCGTGACCCTGGCGGCTGCGAAGATGACCGCGGTCGTGATGTTCCTCGTCGCCTCCGCGTTGGCTTCCGCCTGGCTGATCACCCAGGCGAACATCCCGGGCGAGCTGCGCAGCGTGCTTGAGCCGCTGCTCGACAACCCCGTCATCTTCATGATGATCGTCATGGCGCTGGTGCTCGTCGTCGGCACCGCGCTCGACTTCGCGCCGACGGTGCTGATCCTGACGCCCGTGCTGATGCCGCTGGTGAAGGAGGTTGGACGCGTCAACGGCATTCCGGGCTACGAAGTCTATTTCGGCGTGCTGTTCATCATGAACAACGCGATCGGGCTGATCACGCCGCCCGTGGGCATCGTGCTGAACGTGGTCTGCGGCGTCGCCCGCGTGCCGATGGGGGCGGTCATCCGCGGCGTGCTGCCCTTCCTGCTGGCACAGACCGTGGTGCTCTTCCTGCTGGTGCTCTTCCCCGACCTTGTCCTGCAGCCGCTGCGCTTCGTGCGCGGCCAGATCGACCTGGTCGAGCTGCTCACGATGTTCGTCACATGGCCCTTGCGCGCACTCGGCGGCTAGGGCCGCTCAACAACAGGAGGAAACCATGACGAAGCTCAAGATCCTGCTGCTCGCCGCCACTGCCGCCGCCGGGCTTGCCTGGGCGGCGCCCGCCCCGGCCCAGACCTTCGAGAGCCGGACGATCCGCGTCTCGAACGGCGTCACGGAGGACCATCCGAACGGCGCCGCGGTGCGCGCGCTTGCGCAATGCGCTGCCGCGCGGACCGACAACCGCATGCGCATCCAGGGCTTCTGGGGCGGGGCGCTGGGCGGCGACCTCCAGGCCACGCAGGCGCTGCGCGCCGGCACGCAGGAGATGGTGGTCACCTCCTCCTCCCCCCTCGTCGGCATGCTGCCCGCGCTCGGCGTCTTCGACCTGCCCTTCCTCTTCGCCAACGAGCAGGAAGCGGATGCGATCCTGGACGGCGACTTCGGCGCCGACATGGGCCGCCGGCTCGAGGGGATCGGGCTGGTGAACCTGACCTACTGGGAGAACGGCTTCCGCAACACCTCGAACTCCCGCCGCGCCATCACGAAGTGGGAGGACTTCAACGGCGTGCGCATGCGCGTCATGCAGAACAACATCTTCCTCGACACCTTCCGCAACATGGGCTCGAACGCCATTCCGATGGCCTTCGGTGAGGTCTTCACCGCGCTCGAGACCCGCGCGATCGACGGGCAGGAGAATCCGCTCGTCACGATCGAGACCAGCCGCTTCAGCGAGGTGCAGCGTTACCTCTCGCTGACCCGCCACGCCTACACGCCGTTCCTCGTCCTCTATTCGAAGGCGCTGTGGGACCGGCTGAGCCCCGCCGAGCAGACCGTGCTGCGCGAGTGCAGCGTGGAGGCGCGCGACGTGCAGCGACGCGCCAACCGCCAGGGCAACGACGCGAGCCTGACCTCGCTGCGCCGCGCGGGCATGCAGGTGAACGAACTCTCCCCGGCCGAGCAGACCCGGATGCGCGAGCAAGCCCGCGTCGTCTGGAACCGCCACGCCGACCAGATCGGGCGCGACGTGGTGGACCGCATGATAGCGGAACTCGACAAGCTCCGCGCGGGCCGGCCGGGCGGCTGACCCGGCCCTTTCAAGCGGACCAGGACGATGAAGATCACCGGTCTCGAGACCATCCGCCTGCGGGAGTTCGGCAACCTCATCTGGGTCCGGCTGCACACGGATGAGGGGATCGTCGGTCTGGGCGAGACCTTCCTTTCGCCCGGCGCGGTCGAGGTCTACCTGCATGACTGGTGCGCGCCGAAGCTGCTCGGTCGCGATCCGCGTCAGATCGAGGCTGCGCGGCTGGCCTTGCGCGACTACCTGGGCTGGCGCGGCAGCGGGGTGGAGACGCGCGCTGTCTCGGCTGTGGACATCGCGCTCTGGGACATCGTCGGCAAGGCCGCCGGCCGCCCTGTCTGCGAGGTGCTCGGCGGCCGTACGCGGGAAGCGATCCGCGTCTACAACACCTGCGCAGGCTACAAGTACATCCGCGATGCCCGCGCGCAATCCGTCGCGAACTGGCATGCGGGCGAGACGGAAGGACCGTACGAGGATCTCGACGCCTTCCTCCATCGCGCGGACGAGCTGGCACATTCGCTGCTCGAGCAGGGCATCACGGGCATGAAGATCTGGCCCTTCGACCCGCCGGCGGAGCGCAGCGGCGGCCTCGACATCACGCCGGAGGAGCTGCGGCGCGCGCTTGAGCCCTTCGAGAAGATTCGCCGGGCCGTAGGTGACCGCATGGACATCATGGTGGAGTTCCACTCGCTCTGGTCCCTGCCGATGGCCAAGCGGCTCGCCCGTGCCCTCGCGCCCTACCGCACCTACTGGCACGAGGATCCCTTCCGCCTGGACTCGGTGCGCGACCTCCGCGACTATGCTCCGCATTGCGAGGCCTGGATCTGCGCCAGCGAGACGCTGAACGGCGTGCCGGCCTTCCGCGAATACCTCGAGACCGGCGTCGCCGGCGTCGTGATGCTCGACCTGTCCTGGTGTGGCGGGCTGACGGAAGCGCGCAAGATCGCGGGCATGGCGGAGGCCTGGCAGGTACCCGTGGCCCCGCACGACTGCACCGGCCCGGTGGTCTATGCGGCGTCCTGCCACTTCTCGCTGCACGCCCCGAATGCGCTGATCCAGGAGAGCGTGCGCGCCTTCTACACGGGCTGGTACACCGAGCTCGTGACGGACCTGCCCGTGGTCGCGGATGGAAAGGTGCGCGTCAGTGATGCGCCGGGCCTTGGAATCGAGCTGCAGCCTGGCGTGGCCGACCGCCCCGACGCCATCCGCCGCCTCTCAGCCGAAGGCTGATCTTGGCATCGGCGGCGTGAGCGTCGCCGCCAATGGCGTGTCGAGGCTAGGCTGCGGATCGTCGCCGAGGTGGGGCGGCCAGCGTTATGCTTCGACGAGGTAGCGGGGCGGCACGAGGTGAGCCGCAGCCTGCTGTGGTGCTGGCGCAAGCGGGTTCGACACAGCGTGGTGCCTGGTCATCTGGTGGCGCTCTGCAAGCCGACAGGGCGCCAGCGGCATCGGCGTCAGTAGCGGTAGGCGCCGCGGCCTGATTTCCGCCCGAGGTAGCCGGCGGCGACCAGCTCGGCGAGCAGCGGCGCGGGGCGGTACTTCGGATCACCGAGCTCCCGATGCAGCGACTGCATCGCCGACAGCAGGACATCGAGACCGATGAGGTCCGCCAGCGCGAGAGGGCCCATTGGATGCCGGCAGCCGAGCTTCATCGCGTCGTCGATATCGGCGGGATTGGCATCGCCGGCAGCGAGCACCACGAAGGCCTCGTTCAGCATTGGAAAGAGGAGGCGATTGACGACGAATCCCGGCGCGTTCCTGACCGTGATCGGGACTTTGCCGAGCTTGATCGCCAGCGCCTCGACGGCGTCATGGGTGGCATCGCTGGTCTGCAGCCCGCGCACCACCTCGACGAGCGCCATCGCCGGCGCGGGATTGAAGAAGCGCATGCCGATGAAGCGCTCACGATGCGCGATGACGGAGGCCAGCCTGGTGACGGAGATCGAGGAGGTGGTGGTCGCGATGATCGTATCGGGTCGCACGGCGTCGCCGATGGCCCGTAGCACCGTCGCCTTGACACCAGCGTCCTCGATGACCGCTTCCACCACGAGGTCGGCGTCGCGCAGCCCGATGTCGCCGGATACGGGCCGGATGCGCCGGAGCGTCGCGTCCCGCTCCACCGGCGACATCCTGCCCTTCTCCAGCCGCCCTTCAAGGCTTTCGGCGATCGTCGTCAGCCCCCTTGCGACCGTGGCCCCGTCGATGTCGGCGAGCACGACGTCGTGGCCGGCGGAGGCCATGACCTCTGCAATGCCGGTCCCCATCGTCCCCGCGCCCACGATTCCAATGTTGCGGATCGGCACTTCCCTCCTCCTCGCCGCATCAATCCCGCTCCTAGCGCGCCACCGGGGCGACGTGGGGTGAGGTCTGGTGAGAGGCGGTTAGTCCTGGTCAGGCGCGCCCGAAAGCAGCTGGCGGGCCACCTTGAGGTCGCGGCTACCGAGGCCCTCGCGGAATGCGGCGATGGTCCGCTCCAGCAGGTCGCGGGACGCCGCGGCGTCGCCCCGATCACGATCCACGCGGTACAGGCTCGTCGCCGACCGCAGTTGCCAGGCAAGGGCGCCTTGCGCCCGCGCCCGGTCGAGCGCGAGCGTGAAGCATTCCCGCGCCGCGGCCCCGACCCGAGCATCGTGCAGCAGAAGCTCGCCCTTGATCCGCAGGATCTCCGGATAGGCCCAGAACTCCCCGTTGCGCTCGGCCCGCTGCAGCGCCTCCTCCACGGTTGCCGCGATCTCCTCGCCGAAGCCTGCCTGGGCGGCCGCGAGGGCGAAGTCGCCGATATTGAGGAAGGCATGCCACTGCGACGCACGCCAGCGGGCAAGCGCGGCGCGAACCTGGTCGGCGCCGGCAGCCGGACCGGCCTGCTGCAGGCGGATGATCTCCTGTGCCGCCAGCCCGTAGGACAGGTGGTCGGCGAAAGCGTGCTTCTGCGCGAGATCGATAAGCTCCGCGGCACTTCCTGCGGCGTCTTCTAGATCGCCGGCGAGAAGCGCGAGCGCGCATGCGCCCCAGGCGAGGGTTGAGCACAGTGTCAGGGGGTGACGGACGCGCCGCGCCTGCTCCAACGCCGCGTGCACCGCATCGGACGCTTGGTCGCCGTGCCCCTGCACCCAGAGGACATGGGCCAGGATGTATCGTGCGGAGACATGCGGGTCAAAGCCGGCCCGCCGGATCTGGTGGCGCCCCGGCCAGGGCTCGGCTTCGAGGAGCAGGGGCTCGAGTTGCGCGCGCGCCGCGGCGTGATCGCCGGCGAAGTGCAGCGTACTGCCGAGCATCCAGGCTGCCGTCGCCGTCGCGCCCTGCTCGGCCAACGCGCCACCGACCGCCTCGGCCTGGCGCGCGAGGTCGAGCGCCGTCCGGACCTCGCCGACGCGCATGTGGTAGATCCAGAGGTCATGGAGCACGAGCAGGCGATGGCTGCGGTCCTGGAGCTGCTCGGCGATTGCCAAGGCCCGGGTCAATGCGCGGTGGGCGTCGGAGGTCCTGCCCTTCACGGCCTGGAGCGAGACCCCGAAGGCCGTCTGCAGCATCATCTCCTGCCAGGTGCCGCGCAGCCCTGCCTCTTCGAGGAGATCGAGCGCCCGCTCGGTCCAGCCATGGGCCTCGCCCAGGAGGGACGTCGAGAACCATAGCGGGAGCGACGCGGCAGCCAGGCCGACGCCGATGGCCGCATCGCCCGCGGGGTCGAAGGCCCAGGCCAGCGCGGCACGCAGGTTGTCAATGTCGGCCTCGGCCGCCGCGTATCCTTCGTCGCCCTCCCGGCGCTCGCGGTCAGCGACGGATTCCAGAAGCGCCAGCAACCATGTGGCGTGCCGCCGCGCGACCGGCGCGACCTCGTCGGCCTGCCTGAGCTTCTCGAGGGCATAGGCGCGGGTCGTGTCAAGCAGCCGGAATCGCGACCCGGGCGAGTCCAGGTCGGCGACGACGAGCGACTTCGCCGCCAAGGCCAGTACGGTCTGCACGACGTCGTCGGCCGGCAGGCTCTCCTCGCCGGCGATGCCGGCGGCGGCGGTGAGCGTGAAGCCGCCGACGAAGATCGCGAGGCGGCGGAAGATCGTCTGCTCCGCCGGGCGCAGCAGGTCATGGCTCCAATCCAGCGCCGCGCGCATCGTCCGGTGGCGAGGCAGGGCGGTGCGGCGGCCCCCGGTCAGCAGCCGGAGCCGGTCGTCGAGCTGCGCCGCCAGCCCGCGCAGCCCCAGCACGCCCACCCACGCGGCCGCGAGCTCGATCGCGAGCGGGATGCCGTCGAGCTTGCGGCAGATCTCGGCGGCGCGGGGCGCGTCCTCGTCCGTCAGCTCGAAGCCGTCGAGGCTGGCCGCGGCGTGCTGGACGAAGAGCTGGACGGCGGGAAACCGCAGCGCCTCGGCCGCGCCGAGGCTCGCCGTCGCCGGCGGTGCGTCGAGCGGCCCGAGCCGGCAGAGCCGCTCGCCCTCGCAGCGCAGTGCCTCGCGGCTGGTGGCCAGGATGCGGATCTGCGGCGCGCCGCGCAGCACTGCCGCGACCAGTTCGGCGGCGGCGTCGATGAGATGCGCACAATTGTCGACCACCAGCAGCATCCGCCGCGCGCGCAGGGCGGCAACGAGGTCGCGCATGGTCATGCCGGACCTGACCTCGACGTTGACCGGACCGGCGACGGCGCCGAGCAGCTGGCCCGGCTCCGTGATCCGCGCAAGATCGATAAGCCACACGCCGTCTGGCTCGACGCCGACGAACCGCTCCGCCACAGCCAGCGCCACCGAGGTCTTGCCGATGCCGCCGGCGCCGACGATCGTGAGCAGGCGGTTCCGCGCCAGCTGATCGGCGAGCTTCGCGACGATGTCGTCGCACCCGACCAGCGCGGTGATCTGCTCCGGCAGGTTGTGGCGACGCGCGCCTTCGGCCGGCGGCGCGGAGTGGTGGCTCTCCGGCGCGCGGCCGCCGCCCTCGGCGACGGTCACGGCCGCGACGAAGCTGTAGCCCAGTCCCTTGCTGGCCTCGATGAGCCGCCTGCCGTCCTGCCCGTCACGCAGGGCGCGCCTCAGCGCGGCGATCTGGAACTTCAGGTTGCCTTCCACGACATGGGTGCCCGGCCAGGCGCGCGCGATCAGCTCCGCCTTGCCGACCCGCTCGCCGCGCCGCTCGAGCAGCGCGAGGAGGATGTCGAAGGCCCGGCTTCCGATGCGTACGGGCTTGCCATCCTCCAGCAGAAGCCGCTGCCGGGGCAGGAGCCGGAATCCGTCGAAGATCAGGGCAGGATCGGCAAGCGGAGAATAATGCTCCATCGCGGCCTCACTGCAGCGCAGGATCGCCTCGGCGGCACGACCATAGACCAGGCGCCCTGCCCGCGTCGCGCATGCTCGCCCTAACCGCCGATCTAACCACAACAAACCACGTCTCACCCCACCCGGGCGAGGTCCGGGCGTAGAGGCACCCCGCAGCCTCGGGTCACCCCCTCAGACCACCCGACCCGGGGTCCGCTGTGGTCGGTCCGCCCGTCGGACCGGCCACGGCGGACGAGCGGCGCGGGCGTGAGTGCCCGCGTCAACCTCTCGAAGGCAGGCCCATGTACAGATCCCGACTCCTGGCATCCGCCCTGATCGCCGTCGGCGTTGCTGGCTGCGACCAGCAGGCTCCGCGCCAAGCGCAGGTCCGGCCCGTCCGCACCGTGACCGTCGAGCAGCGCGCGGAGGGCGAGACCGTGTCGCTGACCGGCCATGTCCGCCCGCGGGACCAGGGCAGCCTTGCCTTCCGCATCGACGGGCGTGTCGTCGAACGACCCGTCGCCGTCGGCGACCTTGTCCGGGCCGGCCAGGTCGTCGCCCGCCTGGACCCGCAGAACCAGGAGAACATGTTGCGATCGGCGCAGGCCAATCTGTCGGCAGCCGAGGCGGTGCTGACGCAGGCGCGTCAGAATTTCTGGCGGCAGCAGGAGCTCCTCCGCCAGGGCTGGACGCCGCGCGCGCGCTTCGACGACGCGCAGCAGGCGCTGCAGACCGCGGAGGCGCAGGTCACCTCGGCGCAGGCGCAGCTGCGCATCGCGCAGGACCAGCTGGGCTACACGGTCCTGCGCGCCGATGCCGCGGGCTCCATCACGGCAACGGGCGCCGAGGCCGGCGAGGTGGTCCGCGCCGGTCAGCTGATCGCGCAGCTCGCGCAGGAAGGCGGCCGCGACGCCGTCTTCGACGTGCCGGAGGTGCTCATCCGCACCGCCCCGCGCGATCCCGTCGTGCAGATCGCCCTCGGCGACGATCCGACCATCCGGGCCATCGGCAGCGTGCGCGAGGTCGCGCCGCAGGCGGATCCCGCGACGCGCACCTTCCAGGTCAAGGTCGGCATCGCCGACCCGCCGGAGGCGATGCGGCTGGGCTCCACCGTCAGCGGACGCATCCAGCTCGCCGCGCCGCAGGGTGTGACCATTCCCGCCAGCGCGCTGACCCAGGCGAACGGGCGACCGGCCGTTTGGGTGCTCGATCGCGCCAACCAGAGCGTCGCGCTGCGCGGCGTGGACGTCGCGCGCTACGACCCGTCCAGCGTCGTCGTCTCGCAGGGGCTCGAGCCCGGCGACGTTGTGGTCACCGCGGGCGTGCAGATGCTTCGTCCGGGCCAGAGGGTCCGCCAGCTCGGAGGCGCGTCGTGACCCGCTTCAACCTCTCGGCCTGGGCGATCCGTCACCGCTCGCTCATGGCCTATTTCATGATCATGGTCGTGGTCGCCGGCGTCTTCTCCTATCGCACGCTCGGCCGCAGCGAGGATCCCGACTTCACCATCAAGACCATGGTCGTGCAGGCGGTCTGGCCGGGTGCGACGCTGGAGGACACGCTGCAGCAGGTCGCCGACCGACTGGAGCGCAAGCTGCAGGAGACGCCGAGCCTCGACTACCTCCGGAGCTACACCAGCGCCGGCGTCGTCACGATCTTCGTGTATCTCCGGGACTCGACGCCGGCGTCCCAGGTGCCGGACATCTGGTACCAGGTCCGCAAGAAGGTGCACGACATCCAGCAGACCTTGCCGCAGGGCATCCAGGGGCCCTTCTTCAACGACGAGTTCGGCGACACCTTCGGCATCGTCTACGGCTTCACCGCCGACGGCTTCACCAGGCGGGAGCTGCGCGATTACGTGGACGACGTCCGCCAGCGCCTGCTGCAGCTGCAGGACATCTCCAAGATCGACGTGATCGGGGCGCAGGACGAGCGCGTCTACATCGAGTTCTCGACCGAGCGGATGGCGGGCCTCGGCCTCGACCGCGCGGCGCTGATCGCCGCCCTGCAGACGCAGAACGCCGTCAGCCCGACGGGCACGGTGCAGACGGAGCGGGAGAAGATCCTGGTCCGCGTCTCCGGCGCCTTCGAGAACGAGGACGTCATCCTCAACGTCAACTTCGCTGTCAACGGACGCATGATCCCACTACGCGACATCGCACGGGTGACGCGCGGCCCGGCCGATCCGCCGCAGCCCATGTTCCGCGTCAACGGGCAGGACGCCATCGGGCTTGCCATCGCGATGCGCAGCGGCGGCGACGTGCTGGCGCTCGGCCGCAACGTCGAGCAGGCGATGGAGGAGATCACCGCCGACCTTCCTGTCGGGATCGAGGCGCCCCTCGTCTCCGACCAGCCCGTCACCGTCGAGCACGCGGTGGACGAGTTCATGGAGGCGTTGTGGGAGGCGATCGCGATCGTGCTTGCTGTCAGCCTGATCAGCCTCGGCCTGCGCGCGGGCGCCGTCATAGCAATCTCGATCCCGCTGGTGCTCGCCATGGTCTTCGCGGCGATGGCCTTCTTCGGGATCGACCTCCAGCGCATCTCGCTCGGCGCGCTCATCATCGCGCTCGGCCTGCTGGTGGATGACGCGATGATCACGGTCGAGAGCATGGTCACGCAGCTCGAGCATGGCGACACCAAGGAGGATGCGGGCGCCTTCGCCTTCAGCTCCACCGCCTTCCCGCGCCTGACCGGTACGCTCGTCACAATCGCCGGCTTCGTGCCGATCGGCTTCGCACACAGCGCGGCGGGCGAGTACACCTTCTCGATCTTCGCCGTCGTCGCCATCGCGCTGATCTCGTCCTGGATCGCCGCGGCCGTCTTCGCGCCGTTGGTCGGCGTCTGGCTGCTGAAGAAGCCGAAGGAGGTGCATGAGGTCGGCAATGGCCCGGTGATGCGGGCCTTCCGGCGCGTCCTGACGTTGGCGATGCGCGCACGCTGGATCACGATCGCCGTCACGCTCGCGATCTTCGCGGCATCCCTCTACGGCATGCGCCTGGTGCCGCAGCAGTTCTTCCCGCCGTCCGACCGGCCGGAGTTGCTGGTGGACCTGCAGCTGCCGGAGGGCTCGTCCATTTACGCGACGCGCGAGGCCGCCATGCGGCTCGACCGGCTGCTGCAGGACGACGCGGATGTGGATCACTGGAGCACCTATGTCGGGCAGGGCGCCGTCCGCTTCTACCTGCCGCTCAACCTCCAGCTGCCCAACGACTTCTTCGGCCAGACGGTGGTCGTCACCAAGGGCCTCGAACAGCGCGAGCGCGTGCGGGCGCGGCTGGAGCAGGCGCTCGAGGCCGACTTCCCGCATGTGGTCGGGCGCGTCTACCCGCTCGAACTCGGGCCGCCCGTTGGCTGGCCCCTGCAGTACCGCGTACGCGGCTTGGACGCGGGCGAGGTGCGCAACATTGCCTTCAAGGTGGCCGACATTCTTGGCGCCGATCCCTCGGTCCGGAACGTCAACTACAATTGGATGGAGCCGGCTCGCACCCTGCGGATCAGGGTGGACCAGGATCAGGCCCGCCTGCTCGGCCTCAGCTCCCAACAGCTGGCGCTCGCGCTCAATACCGTCGTCACCGGCGCGACGGTGACCGAGCTGCGCAGCGGCATCTATCTCGTGGACGTGCTGGTGCGTGCCGCATCCGAGCAGCGCATGTCGCTCGACACGATCCGGACGCTGCAGGTCCCGCTGCCCGGTGGACGCTCCGTCGCGCTAGGCCAGATCGCCTCGGTCGAGTATGGACAGGAATATCCGATCGTCTGGCGCCGGAACCGCAGGCCGACGCTGACGGTGCAGGCCGATGTCGCGCAGGGCGCTCTGCCCGCGACGGTCGTGCAGGCCATCGCGCCGCGCATCGCCGAGCTCAATGCCAGCCTGCCCGCCGGGTATCATGTCGAGGTCGGCGGCACGGTGGAGGAGAGCGAGAAGGCGCAGTCCTCCGTGTTCGCGGCGATGCCGCTTATGCTCGTGCTGATCTTCACCGTGCTGATGCTGCAGCTGCAGAGCTTCAACCGGCTCTTCCTGGTGCTGAGCGTCGCGCCGCTCGGCGTCATCGGTGTCGTGGCAGCGCTCCTGCTCTCCGGCAAGCCGCTTGGCTTCGTCGCCATGCTCGGGATCCTGGCACTGACCGGGATGATCGCGCGCAACTCGGTGATCCTGGTGGACCAGGTGCGGACTGAGGTGGAGCACGGTCTCGATCCCTGGAATGCGGTGATCGAGGCCACGATGCACCGCTTTCGGCCGATCCTGCTGACGGCTTCCGCCGCGATCCTCGGCATGATCCCGATCGCGCCGACCATCTTCTGGGGACCGATGGCCTACGCGATCATGGGCGGCCTCGCCGTCGCGACGGTGCTGACGCTGATCTTCCTGCCTGCGCTCTATGTCGCGTGGTTCCGCATCAGGCCGGTGGCCGAGGCCGCCGGCGTGCGCGACCTGCGGGACGAGAAGGCCGGTGCCGTGCTTGCCCGCCAGCAAGTGGTGGCCGCGGACCTGGCGCCGGCAGGAACCCCGTGATGGACGGCACGCTCGTCAGCTCAGGTGCGGCGCTTGTGGGTGCACTGATCGGCGGCGGCGCCTCGCTGGTCGTCGCCGCCTACACCCAGCGCAATCAGGAACGCCTGCAGCGAATCGCGCATGAGACCACGAAACGGGAGGCGATCTACGCGGAGTTCATGATGAACGCCTCCGATCTTCTGCTGCGGGCCTATGTGCGCGACCAGGGGAAGCTCGCGCTCGGGAAATCCGAGCTGCTGGCCATCGGCCTGATCAATCGCATGCGGCTCTTCGCCTCGGCGGAAGTCGTCGAGGAGGCGGAGGCGGTACTGAAGGCGATCATCGAGATCTCGCTTCAGCCAGCCATGCAGCTCGGGGAGCTCGCGCGGGAGGCGCTGTCGCATCGCCCCGATCCCGACCCGTTCCTCAGCTTCTGCCGGGTCTGCCGATACGACCTCGACACTGTGCGCCGGACCATGGCGTGAGCCACGACCGGGCGCGGCGGAATGCCGACCAGCCGACACCGGAAGGCGTTTCTTGAGCGGAGAAGGATCTATGGACATCACCGACGACGGGCTCAGCGCAAGGGCCATCCACGCCTACATCACGGAGAAGCGCCGCACGCAGGCGGAGGAAGCACGCAGGCAGGACGAGGCGGCGCGGGCCGAACGGGCAAAGCTGCGCCAACATTTCATGGAGCAGGAAGTGCCCGCGGATGCGATGGGCCAGGTCGCCAGGCTCGTGCGCCGCGCCGTCGATGCCGGGGAGAAGCGCGTGCTGGTCCTGCAATGCCCATCCGACTGGCTTCCGGACCAGGGGCGCTCGATCAGCAACCATGCCGGGGACTGGCACGAGCACCTCGATGGGCTCGCTGCGCGCGCCTACGCCTTTTACGAGCGCGAGCTGAAGAAGCGGGGCTTCCAGCTGCAGGCCGAGATCATCAGCTGGCCCGACGGGATGCCCGGCGACGTCGGCTTCTTTCTCCATTGGCATTCACCGGACGAGGAGTGAAGAACCATGCCGTCGCAGGACATCTCGAACGCGATCATCGCGACGACGCGCAACGCGCTTCCCGTGCTGGACCGAGCCCCGTCCCCGCCCACCGGCTGGCCGGCGGACCCCGTCGGCTCCTACTGCCTCGACGCCGCGCAGCGCGCGATCCTGTTCCTCGACGTGCTGCGCCAGCGCGGGAACAACGCGCTGGAATACGCAGCTCGCGACGCGCCTAACGTGCTGTCCTACGACGTCGAGCTGGTGCTGCACGGCCACGACCTCGACCGGCCCGTGAACTACGGCCTGGTGCGCATCGTCCCGCCTCCGGGAGCCGTCGTGGACGAGCGCAAGCGACCCTTCGTGGTGTTCGATCCGCGCGCCGGCCATGGTCCTGGCATTGGCGGCATGAAGCATGACAGCGAGATCGGCAAGGCGCTGGAGGCCGGGCATCCCTGCTACTTCGTGGGCTTCCTGCCCGACCCGGTGCCTGGACAGACGGTGGAGGATGTCTGCCGCGCCGAGGCGCGCTTCGTCGAGGAGGTAGCTGCGCGCCATCCCGCCGCCGAAGGCAGGCCGGTCCTGATCGGCAACTGCCAGGCCGGCTGGCAGGTCATGATGATGTGCGCCATTCGGCCCGACCTTCCAGGCCCGATCCTCCTCGTGGGCTCGCCGCTTTCCTACTGGGCGGGCATCCGCGGCCAGAGCCCGATGCGCTATCTCGGCGGGATGCTAGGCGGCACCTGGCTGACCTCGCTCGCGGGCGATCTTGGCTCCGGCATCTTCGACGGTGCGAGCCTTGTGACGAACTTCGAGGTGATGCACCCCGAGAACCACTACTGGAAGAAGCTCTACGACGTCTACGCCAAGGTGGACACAGAGGCGCCGCGCTTCCTGGAGTTCGAGAAGTGGTGGGGCAGCCCCGTGCTGCTGAACGCCGGGGAGATGCAGTACATCACCGACAACCTCTTCGTCGGTAACCGGCTCAGCACCGGCCAGCTGCGTACCTCGGACGGCCTGCGCATCGACCTCCGCAACATCCGCTCGCCGATCATCGTCTTCTGCTCGTGGGGCGACGACATCACGCCGCCGCCGCAGGCGCTGGGCTGGATCCTGGATCTCTACGAGCGCGACGAGGACGTGGTCTCCGGCGGCCAGACGATCGTCTATACGCTGCACCCCAGCGTCGGCCATCTCGGCATCTTCGTCTCCGGCAAGGTGGCGACGAAGGAGCATGGCGAACTCGTGCAGTGCATGGACCTGATCGACCTCATGCCGCCGGGCATCTACGAGGCGGTGATCACCGAGGTCGATGAGGACACCGCCAACCCGCAGCTTGTCCACGGCCGCTATCTCTTCGAGCTGGAGAAGCGGTCGCTCGACGATGTCCGGGCGCTGGTGCGGAACAACCCTGCGGATGATGCGCGGTTCGAGGCCGTGGCCCGCCTGTCCGAGGTGAACCAGGGGCTCTATGCCACCCTGGCGCGACCGCTGCTGCGCGCCATGGCCACGCCGGCCGCGGCCGCGGCGCAGCGCGCGCTGCATCCCGACCGGCTGCGCTTCACCGCGTTCTCCGACCGCAATCCGTGGATGGCCGCGGTCGGGCCCTGGGCGGAGATGGTCCGGCGGGATCGCCGGCCAGCAGATGCCCGCAACCCGCTGTCGGCGCTGGAGCACCTGGCTTCCGACGGCATCGAGGCCTGGCTGAAGGCCTGCGCCAACACGCGCGACATGCTGGTCGAGCAGATCTTCCTGTCGGTTTACGGCTCGCCGGCCCTGCAGGCGGTGCTGGGCCTTGCCGCAGAGAACGGCGGACCGCCGAGGCGCATCGAGCGGGAGGTGGTGCGGGAGGCGTCGGTGGTCGCAAGGCGGGCCGAGGCCGAAGCGGCCGTCGCCCGCGGGGGTGCGATCGAGGCGTTCGTACGGGCGGTGATGTACATCCTGCGCCCGGGTGGGCGCGTGGACGAGCGCGGCTTCGCCGCGCTGCAGGAACTCGGCACGATGCTGCCGGAACATGAGCGCCCGGGCCTGGCCTGCTTCAAGGAGATCGTGCGCCAGCAATTCGTGGCGCTCGAGGCGGATGAGGAGCGCGCGATCCAGGCCCTGCCGAGGCTCGCCCGCAGCGAGGAGGATCGTCGCCGCGTGCTCGCCGGGCTGGATCATCTGTTGTCGCTCAGGCCGCCGCTTCTGGGCGAGCAGGAAGCGCGCCTGCAGCGGGCGAGGGGGTTGCTCGAGCCGCTCGCGGCCAGGCGGCCGATGCGTGGGCACGTGGCAGCGGACACCGCGAAGGCGGACAGGTAGCGCCGCGTAGGAAGTGAGAGGCGGCCACGGCCCTGCTGTCCGACGAGCCGGGCCTCCACCGCCTTGACATCTCCTGCCAATCGTCCTGCCCCTGCTGCAGGAGCGAATTGTGACGCGCGCCGCGCGCTGCTGTTGCCGCGGGCCGAGCCGCTGACGGCCGAGATCGAGCCGGCCTTGCACGCAAGTGAGAGCTCGTGAGCAAGGTCGGCAATCCGCCCACTTCTGCGGTAGCCCTGCCGGCCGCCCGGCTACGCGTAAGTTCGATCCAAAGCGAGCTCTCTTACTGATGCAAGCCAGTGAGTAGCCGGCCCGCTCCTGGTCTTACTCAGGCGCAGTTCGACGGCGCCGCCTGGGTCCTGGTGCAGACACCAGCGCGTCCAGCGCCGCGATCATCGCCTGGCGCGCGCCGTTGGTGTGCAGCCGAACCCGCTGCGCCGCGAGCCGCCCATCGCCTTCGCGGATCGCCGCAACGATGTCGCTGTGCTCGCGCAGCATAGCCGCGAGCCGGTCCGGGACGAAGCCGACGCGCAGGCGCATCGAGCGGATGAGCTGCACCGTGCCATGCAGCATTGCGACCGCGAGGTCGTTGCCCGCGATGGCATAGATGGCGTCGTGGAAGGCGGCGTCCGTCATCAGGATGGCGCGCGGGTTGCCCTGCTTCACGGCGCGCTCCACGGCCTGCCGCGCGGCCTCGATGCGGTCGAGGTCGCCGGTGGTGACGACGCCCACGACGCGCTCGATCAGCGTCGCCTCGATCGCGCCGCGCACTTCGTAGACGTTTGCGATGTGCTGCGCGTCCACGGCGCGCACCACGGCACCCCGGTTCGGGATGTTCTGCACCAGGCCGCTGCCCTCAAGCTTCCACAGGGCTTCCCGGACCGGCATCAGGCTGACGCCGAAGCGCTTGGCGAGATCGGAGAGCTTCAACCGGTCGCCGGGCCCGAATTCGCCATCGACGATCAGGCGCGAGATCGCCGCGGCGATGCGGTCCGCCGCGCCATCCTCGATCGCCAGGGCAAGTGCTTCCACCGTCACGCGCGTCACCTCCGTCCCACTCACATAGCACGCGATCCCTGATCCTGTGCAGGGCCAGCAGCGCATAATATGATCAAATATCTTGACTCGTGATCCGCTCTGATCAAAAACTTCCCGCCACAGCTGGGCTGAGAGGGAGGATCGCTTCATGAAAACCTGGATCGCGGGCGCTGCCCTGGCAGCTGCCTCTGCATTCGCTATCGCCACACCGGCCGCCGCGCAGACGCGCCTCGTTCTCGCGCATCACAGCGCGATCGAGTCGCAGAACACGCTCGCGGTCGAACGCTTCAAGACCTGCGCCGAGCGCGAGCGCGTCTTCGCCATCACGCACTACCCCGCGGGCCAGCTCGGCACGGCGCGCGAGCTCGTCGAGCAGCTCAAGCTCGGCGCGATCGACATGTCGCTGACCGACACGGCTTACATGTCGAATCTGCAGCCCGAGCTCGCGGCCTTCCAGTTGCCCTTCATGTTCACGGACTGGGCGCATGCCGAGCGCGCGATGGACGACGCGCCGGGCCGAACCGTGGCCGACATGCTGGTCCGCGGCCAGGGCGTGCGGCCGCTCGCCTACATGCACAACGGCTTCCGCGACTTCTTTACGGTGTCGAGGCCGATCCTCGCGATAGGCGACTTCCGCAGCATGAAGCTGCGCTCGCCGCCGATCCCGATCTGGGTCCGCATGTTCCAGCTTCTGGAGGCGCAGCCGGTCACGGTGGACTGGACCGAGGTCTACCAGGCCATGCAGTCCGGCCTCGTCGAGGGCATGGAGAGCACACCCGAGGGCTTCGTCAGCTCGCGCTCCTACGAGGTCGGCCGCCACGTAACGCGCACGCGGCACATGTACAACCTCATGATGCTCGTTATCAACGAACGGCGCTTCTCCCGCCTGTCGGAGCGCGAGCGCGCGGTGCTTGGCGAATGTGCGGCCGAGTTCCGCCGCATCGGCAACCCCGAGGCCATCCAGCTCGAGGAGGAATCCTACCGCTTTCTCGCCCAGCGCGGCATCCAGATGCACGACATTGACCAGGCCGCGCTGCGCGCCCGGCTGGAGCCCGCCTGGCCTCAGCTCGTGAACAACTCGCGCAGCGCGCAGGAGCTCATTGCGCAGATCGCCGCGGTCCGCTGAGGCGGTGATGGACCTCTCCGCCCGCTCGCGGCGCAGGATCTCGGTCCGGCTCGCGGAGCTGCTGACGCAGCTCTGCGGCGGGCTGATCGCGGCGATCGTGCTCGTCATGCTCGCCGATATGCTCGCGCGCAACCTGCTGGGCCTTTCGCTGCCGAGCACGGCCGAGCTCGCAGTGCTGATGATGATCTACACGGTCTTCGTCGGCGCGGCGGTCGCGGTGCAGCGCGGCATGCACTTCCTGATCTTCCAGCCGCGTGACCGCTACCCCGCGCGCATCCTGCCGCTGCTGGAGGCGGTGGTGCGCGGCGTGCTGATCGGGTTCAGCGGCGTCATGGTCGCCTTCGGCACCAGCATGGCGGTCGCCGAGATGGGGCAGCTCAGCGCGGCGATGCAAATCCCCTACGGCCTGTTCTACCTCGCCCTGCCGGTGGGCGGCGTGCTCAGCATCGCCTTCGCCGTGCTGGAGCCGCTCGATCGCTCCGGCCAGCCGCAGCACGAGGTGCTGATGTGATCGCTTTCCTCGTCGCCGTCGCCGCGCTGCTCGTCGCCATCGGCACGCCGATCGCCTTCGCGATGGGCGGGGCCGCGGTCGCGACCTTCGTCACCTTCCTCGGGCATCTCCCGCTCGAGGTCGTGGCGCAGCGCCTGGTCAATGCGGTGGACAAGTACCCGATGCTCGCCGTGCCGCTGTTCATCCTGGCAGGCGAGCTGATGAACACCGGCGGGCTCACGGATCGGCTGGTGAATTTCTGCCGCGCGGCGATCGGCTGGATCCGCGGCGGGCTCGGGCTCGCCACCGTCTCCACGGCCGTGCTGCTCTCCGGCATCTCGGGCTCGGGCACGGCGGATGCGGCCGGGCTGGCAAAGGTGCTGATCCCCGCGATGCAGAAGCAGGGCTACGACCGCCGCTTCGCGACGAGCCTCGTGGCCGCGGCCGCCACGCTCGGGCCGATCATCCCGCCCTCCATCGTCATGGTCGTCTATGCCGCGATGACCAATCTTTCGATCGGCAAGTTGTTCCTGGCCGGTGTCGTGCCGGGGCTGCTGATCGGCCTCGTCTTCATGGCGACGGTGCTCATCTTCGCCGTGCGCAGAGGCTATCCGCGCGATGAATGGCAGGGCCTTGGCCATCTCGGCCGCGCCACCGTCGCGGCGGCCGGGCCGCTGGCGGCGCCGGCGCTGATCCTGGCCGGGCTGCTGTTCGGCTGGTACGGCGCGACGGAGGCCGGCGTCGTCGTCGTGGTCTACTCCCTTGTCCTCGGCTTCCTCTATGGCGAGCTGACCTGGGCCCATGTCTGGCGCGCCTGCCGCGAGACCGCGATCAGCACGGCCGTCATCCTCTTCGTGATCGCGATCGCCGCCGTGCTGGGCTGGATCCTGGCTGTCGGGCGCATGCCACAGGACATCGCCGCCTTCATCCGCGGCCTGGCGGAGTACCGCACGCTGGTGATCCTCGCGATCATCGCGGTGCTGCTGTTCCTCGGCCTCTTCCTCGACGGCATCGCCATCATGGTGATCCTGGTGCCGGCCTTCATCCCGATCGCGGCCGCGCTGCAGATGGACCCCATCCAGTTCGCGATGATCATCATCCTCTGCATCGTGGTGGGCGGAATCACGCCTCCGGTCGGGATCCTGCTCTACGTGACCTGCCAGGTCAGCGGCACGCCCTTCCGCGAGGTGACCGGCACCATCTGGTGGTTCGTGCTGGCGATCATGGCCGCGGTGCTCGCGGTGGCCTTCATGCCCTGGCTGAGCGTGGCGCTGCCCAACGCGATGATCGGGGGCTGAGGCGATGACGTCCTTCTCGCTCGCCGGTCGGTGCGCGCTGGTCACCGGCGCGGCACGCGGCCTCGGCGCCGGCATTGCCGACGGGATGGAGCAGGCCGGCGCCCGCGTGACACGGGCGGACCGCGCGGCGGCCGGCGCGGTGCTGGCGTGCGACGTGACGGAGGAAGCGCAGGTCGCCGGCCTCTTCGCGGCCGAGGGACCTTTCGACATCATGGTCTGCGCCGCCGGCATCACGCGGGCCGAGGACATCTTCGCGACGTCCCGCGCCTCCTTCGAGGAGGTGCTGCGCGTCAACCTCACCGGGGTCTTCCTCTGCTGCAAGGCGGCGATGGAAGGCTTCCGCGCGCGCGGTACGGGCGGGCGGATCATCCTGATCGGCTCGGTGGTCGGCCACCAGGGCGCACTGAAGGGCCATGTCGCCTATGCCGCGTCGAAGGGCGCGGTGCACACCATGGCGAGGACGCTCGCGCGCACCGGCGCGCCGATGGGCGTCACCGTCAACGTCGTCGCGCCCGGCGTGGTGGAGACGGAGATGTCGGCCGCCGCGCACGGCCCGGCGGGCCTGGCGGCGCTGGCCGCGACCATGCCGCTGGGCCGGCTGCAGCAGGTCGGCGACATGGCCGCGGCCTGCGTCTACCTCGCATCGGAGGCAGGGGTCGGGATCACCGGCGCGGTCCTCGACGTCAATGGCGGCATGCTGATGCGATGAGCCCGCCCGCTCACTCCAAGGACACCGCATGAAGATCACCGCGCTTCGCACCCATATTGTGGATGCCTTCCGCGCCAATTTCGTCTTCGTCGTCCTGGAGACCGACAGCGGCCTCACCGGCGTCGGCGAAGGCACGCTCGAGATGCGCGAGCGCGCCGTCGCCGCGATGATCGAGGAATGCGGCCGCGCGCTGATCGGCCAGGACCCATTCGCCGTTGACCATCACGTCGAGACGATGCTGCGCGAGAGCTACTGGCGCACCGGTGCGGTGCTGCGCTCCGCGCTCAGCGCGCTGGAAGCGGCGATGCTCGACATCAAGGGCAAGGCGCTCGGCGTGCCGGTCTACGAGTTGCTCGGCGGTGCGCATCGCCGGCGCGTGCCCTGCTACGCCAATGCCTGGTTCGCCGGCGCGCGCGAGCCCGCCGACTTCGCCCGCAAGGCCGAGACGGCCCTCGCGATGGGCTTCCGTGCCCTGAAATGGGATCCCTTCGGCACGGCCTGGATGCAGATGGACGGCGCCGCGCGGCGGCGCGCCGTCGCGATCGTGCGCGCGGTGCGCGAGGCCGTCGGGCCCGAGGTCGATCTCATGATCGAGGGCCACGGCCGGCTCGACGTGCCGACGGCTGTCGCGATGGCGGAGGAGTTGGCGCCCTTCAGCCCGGCCTGGTTCGAGGAGCCGATCCCCCCGGACAGCATCGACGCCATGGCCGAGGTCAAGCGACGCTCGCCCATCCCGATCGCGACCGGCGAGAGGCTCTATGAGCCGCACCGCTTCCAGGAATTGCTGGCGAAGGGGGCCGCCGACATTCTCCAGCCCGACGTCTGCCATGCCGGGGGGCTCGGCGAGACGAAGCGCATCGCCTGGCTCGCGCAGCTCGCCTTCAAGCCGGTCGCGCCGCACAACCCGATGGGACCGGTCGGCAACGCGATGACGCTGCACCTCGCGGCCGCGATCCCGAACTTCATGATCCTCGAGACCATGGCGACAGACGTGCCCTGGCGCGCGGAGGTCGTGCCGGGCGAGGACCTGGTGCTGGAGGATGGCTGGATGGAGATCCCGGACCGGCCCGGCCTCGGTATCGAAATCGACGAGGAGGCCTGCGCGCGCCACCCCTACCGGGTCTACGACCTGCGGCACTACCGCGGGACGCTGACGGACATCAGGCCCGCCAAGGCGACGCCGTTCTTCCGCATCCGCCGCGGCGCCTGAAGGGAGGCCAGCACCATGATCCGCCGCCGTCATCTGCTCGCCGCGGCGCTGATGCCCGCACCCGCCCTGGCGCAAGGCGCCTGGCCGCAGCGCGCCGTCCGCATCGTTGCTCCGGACGCGGCCGGGGCGGGCAACGACGTGACGATCAGGCTGGTCGCGCCGCATCTGGAAGCCGCGCTCGGGCGGCCGGTGGTGATCGACAACCGCCCCGGGGCCGGCGGGCGCATCGGCGTGGAGAACGCCTTCCGCTCGCCGGCGGACGGCTACACGCTGCTGCTCGGCAATGCGGGGGCGACGGGCATCAACGCCGCGATCTACCGCGACCTGCCCTACGACATCGAGCGCGACTTCGCGCCGGTCTCGCTGCTCGTGCTGGGGCCGAACGTGCTGGTGGTGAACCCGCGCGCCGTGCCGGCGCGGAACGTGGCCCACCTCGTCGCCTGGCTGCGCGAGCGTCCCGGCCAGGTGAACTTCGCCATGACCGCGCCCGGCGGATCTGCACACATGCTGACAGAGATGTTCCGCCTGCGTACGCGCACGGATTTCGTCGTAGTGCCCTATCGCGGCGCTCCGGACATGGCGCGCGCAGTCGTCTCCGGCGAGGCGCCGGTGAATTTCAACAACCTCGTCAACATCGCGCCCCAGGTCGCCAGCGGCGAAGCGGTGGTGATCGCAGTCACCACGGCAGAGCGCAGCCCGCTGCTGCCCGACGTCCCGACCATGGTCGAGCAGGGCTATCCCGGCTTCGACAGCGCCGCCTGGAACGGCCTGCTTGTGCCACGCGGCGCGCCGCCCGAGGTCACGGCGCGGCTGCAATCGGCCCTGGTGCCGCTCCGCCAGGATGCGGTGCTGCAGGAACGCGTGCGCGGCCTGGGCGGCACGCTGCTGGCCTCTTCACCGGAAGTCTTTGCCACGCGCCTTCGCAACGACATCGCGATGTGGCGCGAGGTGGTCGGCAGCGCGGGGATCCGCGTGGAGTAGCAACCGTGCGCCGAGCCGCGGTCGCCCGGCCAGCCAGGGAGTCCAGCGCCGTGCGGCTCCACATCGCTCTCGGCTTGATCGCGCCCGGCAGCCTCAGTGCAGATTTCGCCGCACGCCGCCACGCGAACCGTCAGCCTATGCCCCGAGAGCCGGACGGTGGCAGTATCGCTGACGGTGCTAATAGCTTCCAGGATCATGTAGCGGGACCGCTGGGTGGCCCATGCGGTTCAGTTCCGCCCGACGCTAACACCCGAACATCTCCTTAAGATCGGAAGACGGCGCGCGGCCTCACACGGCGCCGGCGTGGTGGCATGCGACCAGGCGGCCTTCGGCCTGGCGCAGCACCGGGCGCTGTTCCCGGCAGATCGCCGTCGCATGGGGGCAGCGCGGATGGAAGGCGCAGCCGGGCGGCGGGGCGGCGGGGTTCGGCACCTCGGCCGCGGCGGCATCATAGCGCTTGCCGATCTCGGCCGCCGAGGGCGATGCGCGCAGCAGCAGCCTCGTATAGGGATGCGCCGGGGCAGCGAAGATCGCGTCGCGGCCGGCGATCTCCACGATGCGGCCGAGATACATCACCGCGACCTCGTCGGCCATGTGGTCCACCACCGCAAGGTTGTGGCTGATGAAGAGATAGGTCAGGCCGTGGCTCGCCTGCAGGTCGCGCATCAGGTTGAGGATCTGCGCCTGGACCGAGACATCGAGCGCGGAGGTCGGCTCGTCGCAGATCAGGAAGGCCGGCGCGCTCGACAGCGCGCGGGCAATGGCGATGCGCTGGCGCTGCCCGCCGGAGAACTCGTGCGGGTATTTCCGCGCATCCGCCGGAGACAGGCCGACCTCGATCAGCAGCTTCGACACGCCGTCGGCGATCTCGCCGCGCGTGCGCGCGACGCCAAGTGCCTTCATGGGATCGGCAATGGTCCGTCCCACGCGCAGGCGCGGATTGAGGCTGCCATACGGATCCTGGAAGATCATCTGCACCTCGCGGCGAAGCCCGGCGCGGCCGCGCGTGATGGCGCGCATGTCGGTGCCGCGATAGCGCACCTCGCCGCCCGTCGGGGCCAGCAGCCCGGCAACGCAGCGCGCCGCGGTGGACTTCCCGCAGCCGCTCTCCCCGACCAGGGCAAGGGTCCGGCCGGCCGGGATGTCGAAGGACACGCCGTCCACCGCCCGCAGGATCCGCCGCTTCTCCCGGTTCAACTGGCGAACGATCCAGGGCGGCGACACGTCGAAATGCCGCACGAGGTCGCGGACGACGACCAGCGCGGCCTGCGCGCTCATGCCGCGGCGCTGGCCTCGAGCGGCAGGAAGCAGGCCGCCTGGTGGGGCCCGTGCCCTTGAAGTGCCGGCACCGCGTCGGCGCAGGTCGCGGCCGCGCGCGGGCAGCGCGGGGCATAGGGGCAGCCCGGCGGCAGCGTATCGGGCCGCGGCATGGCGCCCGGGATCTGGTGCAGCCGGCCGAGCCGCCGCCCGATCTCCGGGATCGAGTCCATCAGCCCCCGCGTATAGGGATGCCGCGGGCGGCGCAGCACCTCCTCCACCGGCCCGACTTCCACGACGCGGCCGGCGTAGAGCACCGCGACGCGCGTCGCGAGCGCGGCGATGACGCCCATGTCGTGCGTGATCAGCAGCATCGCGGTGCCGCGCGAGGCGCAGACATCGCGCAGCAATTCGATGATCTGGCCCTGGATGGACACGTCGAGCGCGGTCGTCGGCTCGTCGGCGATGAGGATCGCCGGCCGTCCGGCCAGGGCGAGCGCGATGACGACGCGCTGGCGCATGCCTCCGGAGAATTCGTGCGGATAGCTCGACAGCCGCGCCTCCGGGGCGGGAATGCCGACCTGCGCGAGCAGGCTCACGGCCTCGGCCCGCGCGGTGGCCCCGGACAGGCCGAGATGCTCGCCGATCGTCTCGGTGAGCTGGCGGCCGATGGTGAAGACCGGGTTGAGGGAGGTGAGCGGGTCCTGGAAGACGGTGGCGATGGCCCGCCCGCGCAACCGCCGCATCGCCTCCCCGCGCAGCCCGTCGATGGGGCGCCCGCGGAACAGCACCGCGCCGCCGGTGACGGAAACGCGGCGATCGAGCAGTCCGGTGATCGCGTTGCCGAGCATGGACTTGCCGGCCCCGGATTCACCGACAACGCCGAGCACCTCGGACGGCATGACATCGAGGCTCACGCCGCGCAGCAGCGGCACGGGCCCGGCCTCGGTGTCGAGCGTCACGGTGAGGTCTCGCACCGCGATGACGGGTTGCGCGCCCGCCAGCTCCATCCGCCCTTCGGCCGTCGTGCCCGAAGCCGTCACGGCCCTCCGCCCGGAACCTGGTTGCCGCAAGCTTCAACCTCGGCCACGATCCCGTCAACCGAACGGCGCAGAGGGAGATCGCGTGAAGCCGCTGCTCAGGGTCCTGGCGCTCGCCGCCGCCCTCCTCCTGCCGGGCCTGCCGATCCACGCGCAGACCCTGCGCTACGGCGGCACGACGCCGCCGCTGACCATGGACCCGCATGCGAGCAACGACTTCGTCACCGCCGCCCTGGTGCTGCAGGTCTACGACACCGTCGTCGCGCTCACGCCCGAGATGCAGATCGAGCCCGGCCTCGCCACGGCCTGGCAGCCCGCCGGGGAGAACACCTGGCGCTTCACCGTCCGCGCCGGCGTGACCTTCCACGATGGCGCGCCGCTCACTGCGCAGGACGTCGCCTTCTCCATCATGCGGCAGAAGGAAAGCCCGCTCTACCGCGCGCTGTTCGGCGGCATCAGGGAGGCCCGCGCGGTGGATGCGACGACGGTGGACGTCGTCTCGGCCGCGCCGGACCCGATCCTGCCGCGCAAGATGGTCCGGCTGTATGTGATGAGCGAGGCCTGGCTGCGCGCCAACGGCGTGGAGCGCGTGCCCGATCTTGGCGCGCAGGGCACCGAGGCCCATACGCTGCGCAACGCCAACGGCACGGGCCCGATGCGCCTTGCCTCGCACGAGCCCGGCACGCGCACCGTGTTCGAGCGCAACGTGCGCTACTGGGGTAGCCCCGGCGGCAATCTTGAACGGGCGATCTACACGCCGATCGCCTCGGCACCCACGCGCGTCGCGGCGCTGCTGTCGCGCGAGCTCGACCTCATCACCGACGTGCCGTTGCAGGACATCGAGCGGATCCGTGCCGCGCCCGACATGTCCGTCGTCGAGGCGCCGCAGCAGCTCATCATGCAGGTCGAGATGGACGGCACCCGCGACGTCGCGCTCGACACCTGGAACAGGCAGGGCCAGCCGCTGAACGCCAACCCCTTCCGCGACGTGCGCGTCCGACGCGCCATCGCCCAGGCGATCGACGCGCGTCTGATTGTGGATCGCGTGATGCGCGGCCATGCGGCGGTGGTCGGCACCGCCTCCGCGCCGGGCTTCGGCGGCTACCAGCGGGACCTCGACGTCCGCTGGCCGACCGATGTCGCCCGCGCCCGTGCCCTGCTGACGGAGGCCGGCTATCCCGACGGTTTCGTCACCCAGCTCAACTGCCCGCTCGCCCGCTACGTCAACACCGAGGAGATCTGCCGCGCGGTCGCGAGCATGCTGGCGCGCGTCGGCATCGAGGTGCGCGTGCGCAGCATGGTCTGGCCGGAATTCGCGCGCATGCTGGTGAACGGCCCGAACTCCTCCTTCCATCTGATCGGGGCGGCCGGCAATTCCGGCGACACACAGGACACCTTCGTCTCCGTCATGGCGACGCGCAGCCGCGAGCGCGGCACCGGCGGAACCAACTGGGCGATGTGGAGCAACGCCGAGTTCGACGCGGTGACGGAGGAGCTTACCCGCACCTTCGACCCGTCCCGGCGCGAGCAGCTCTACCGCCGCGGCCTGACCATCGGCCGGGAGGAGGTCCATGCGGTCTACCTGCACCAGCCCATGATCACCTGGGCGATGCGCCGCAACGTGACCATCGCGCCGCGCGCAGATTCCGCGGTGATGCTGAAGGACGTGGTGCTGCGGCCCTGATGCGGGCGCGGGACGCGGGACCGCGACCTAGTCGGGTGAGAGGCGCGGCATGATCGGCTTCCTCGCTCATCGCGTGGCGCATGCGCTGCTGGTGATGCTGGTCGTCAGCCTGCTGGCCTTCATCCTGGGCAACGTCGTCGGCGACCCCGTGGCGAGCATCCTCGGGCTCGACGCGACGGCGGCCGACCGGGCGGCGCTGCGGGCGCGGCTAGGCCTCAATGATCCGCTGCCGCTGCGCTACCTCGCCTATCTCGGCGACCTGCTGAGGCTCCGGCTCGGCAATTCCTACGGGGCGCAGCGCCCGGTCCTCGATCTCTTCGCCGAGCGCCTGCCGGCGACGCTGGAGCTCGCCTTCGCGGCGCTGTTGCTCTCGGTGCTGGTCGGCGTGCCGCTCGGCGTCTATGCCGCGGCGCGGCGCGAGAGGCGCTTCGCGCGCGCGCTGATGACGGTCTCCGTCGTCGGCGTCTCCGTGCCGAGCTTCATCTCCGGAATCCTGCTGATCTTCGTCTTCTCCGTCATGCTGGGCTGGCTGCCTTCCTTCGGGCGAGGCGAGGTGGTGAGCCTCGGCTTCTGGACGACGGGACTGCTCACCGCATCGGGCCTGAAGTCGCTGGTGATGCCCGCGGTGGCGCTCGCGCTCGGCCAG
Organism: Falsiroseomonas sp. HW251; assembly: GCF_050563545.1. Taxonomy (NCBI): domain Bacteria; kingdom Pseudomonadati; phylum Pseudomonadota; class Alphaproteobacteria; order Acetobacterales; family Roseomonadaceae; genus Falsiroseomonas; species Falsiroseomonas sp. HW251. The sequence goes on along the minus strand of NZ_JBNXUM010000008.1, from coordinate 74,533 downwards.
ATCGCGCTCGTCGCGCGCCTCGTCCAGGCCGAGATGCTGGGGGTGCTGCGCACCGACTACATCCGCTTCGCCCGCGCCCGCGGCCTGCCGGACCGCAGCATCCACTTCTCCCATGCGCTGCGGAACACGCTGATCCCGATCATCACGGTCAGCGGCATCCAGCTCGGCTACCTCGTCGCCTTCGCGGTGGTGGTGGAGCAGGTGTTCCAATGGCCGGGGATGGGGCTGCTGTTCCTCCAGGCGCTCGCGCAGACCGACGTGCCGGTGATCTCGGCCTTCCTGATGACGGCGGGGCTGTTCTTCGTGACGATCAACCTGGTCGTGGACCTGCTCTATGCCGCGGCCGATCCGCGGCTGCGCATCCGCGCCATGGCGGGACAGGGGGCGGCATGAAGGGCGCATCCGCCGTCCGCGCGCGCTTCCCCCTGCCAGCGCCGTTGCGGCGGCTGCTGCGCGCGCCGGCGGCGACGCTGGCGGCGCTCGTGCTGCTGCTTGTCGTGGCGGCGGCGCTGCTCGCGCCCTGGCTCGCGCGGACGAACCCCTACGACCTTGCGTCCCTCGACCTGCTCGAGAGCCACCTCCCGCCGGCGTTGATGGCCGGCGGCGACCCGCGCTTCCTGCTCGGCACCGACAGCCAGGGCGCCGACCTGCTGTCTTTGATCCTGTACGGCCTGCGCACCTCGCTCATCGTCGGGCTGATGGCGGTCGCGATCTCCGTCGCGCTCGGGACGGTCGCGGGGCTTTCCAGCGGCTATGCCGGCGGCGCCCTCGACAGCGTCCTGATGCGCATCGCGGATGTGCAGTTCACCTTCCCCGCGCTGCTGCTGGCGCTGCTCATCGGCGGCATTTCCCAATCGTTGCTGCCGGCCGACCGTCGCGCCGCGCTTGCGATGCCGATCGTCGTGCTGGCGCTCGGCATCTCGCACTGGCCGCATTTCGCGCGCCTGGTGCGCGGAGCCGCGCTGGTGGAGCGGCAGAAGGACTATGTGGCGGCCGCGCGGCTCGGCGGGCGGGGCCATGTCGCGATCATGGTCGGGCAGATCCTGCCCAACGTGCTCAACCCGATCCTCGTGCTCGCCACCCTCGACATCGCCTTCGCGATCATGGCGGAGGCGACGCTGTCCTTCATCGGCTTCGGCGTGCCGCCGACGGAGCCCTCGCTCGGCACGCTCATCCGCATCGGCTACGGCTATCTCTTCTCCGGGGAGTGGTGGGTGGTGATCTTCCCCGCGCTCACCTTGTCGGGGATGCTGGTCGCCGTGAACGTGTTCGGCGACTGGCTTCGCGACCAGCTCGACCCCCGGCTCCGCTGACCCGCAGGAACCCGCAATGCCCGCGACGCTCTTCCGCAACGGCCTCGTCTTCGACGGCACCTCCGACGAGGCCCTGCCCGGCCTTGAGGTCCTCGTGGTGGACGGGCGGATCGAGGCCGTGTCCGACCGCCCGATCGCAGCCCGCAGCGCCGAGGTGATCGACCTCCGCGGCGGCACGCTGCTGCCCGGCCTGATCGACGCGCATGTCCATGTCTTCGCGATCAACCTGGTGGCGTCGCGCAACGAAACCATCCCGCTGACGCTGATGACGGCCATGGCGGTGCCGCGCATCCGGGCGATGCTCGACCGCGGCTTCACCACCGTGCGCGACGTCGGCGGCGCCGATGTCGGCATCCGCGACGCCGTGGCGCAGGGCTTCATCCAGGGCCCGCGCCTCTATGTCGGAGGCCCCGCGCTATCCGAGACGGGCGGGCATGCCGACCATCGCCGGCGCACCGACAGCCGCTACGACATCGACTACAACGCCAATGCCTTCGTCTTCTTCTCCCGCATCGTGGACGGGCCGGAAGACATGCGGCGCACCGTCCGCAACGAGCTGCGCAAGGGCGCCGACCACATCAAGGTGATGGCCTCGGGCGGCGTCGGCTCGCCGTCGGATCCGCTGGAAGGCGTGCAGTTCTCCCGGGAGGAGCTCGAGATCTGCGCGCGGGAGGCGGCCGCCCGCGGCAAGTACGTCGTCGCGCACACCTACACCACCGAGGCAATCCGGCACGCCGTCTCGGCGGGCATCCGCACCGTGGAGCACGCCAACTTCATCGACGAGGCGACCGCGCGCTACGTCACGGAGAAGGGCGCCTATGTCGTCCCGACCCTCGTCTGCTACGAGGTCACGGCCCAGCATGGCGAGAGGCTCGGCCTCAGCCGCTTCGTGATGGAGAAGCTCGACCTGGTGAATCGCGCCGGCATCGCCCTGCTCGACACCTGCGAGCGCGCCGGGGCGCGGATGGGCTTCGGCACCGACCTGATGGGCGAGATGGAATACGCGCAGTCCCAGGAATTCGCGATCCGCGGCCGAGTGCAGAAGCCCGCCGACATCCTGCGCTCCGCGACCTCCGTGAACGCGGAGATCCTGCAGGAGAAGGGCCGGCTTGGGGAGATCCGCGAAGGCGCGCTCGCCGACCTCATTGTCTGCGAGGGCAATCCGCTGAAGAACATCACGCTGCTCGCTGCGCCGGAGCGGAACCTGCGCCTGATCATGCAGGGCGGCCGCCTGCACCGGAACGAGTTCGGCCGCGCGTGACCGGGCCGCGCATCGACGGCGCGCGGCTGCTCGGCCGGCTGCAGGCGCTCGGCGCGATCGGGCGGGACGCCGAAGGCCGGCTCACCCGGCTCGCCGCCTCCGACGCCGATCGCGCCGGGCGCGAGGCCGTGGCGGGCTGGATGCGCGATGCCGGGCTCGAGGTGATGCTGGACCGCGTCGGCAACCTGTTCTGCGTCTGGCAGGCGGGGGCGCCGGGCGCGGCGCCGCTGATGATCGGCTCCCACATCGATACCGTTGTCGATGCCGGAATCTACGATGGCTGCTACGGCGTGCTGGGCGGGCTGGAGGTGGTCCAGGCGCTGCGCGAGGCCGGCGTGCAACCCGCGAGGCCCATCGCGGTCGCGGCCTTCACCAACGAGGAGGGCGTGCGCTTCGCACCCGACATGATGGGCTCGCTCGTCCATGCTGGCGGTCTCGGGGTGGAGGCGGCGCTCGCCACGGTCGGGACGGACGGCGCGGTGCTGGGCGAGGAACTCGCGCGAATCGGCCAGGCCGGCCCGCACGAGCCGGGCTTCCTGCGCCCGCACGCCTATCTCGAACTCCACATCGAGCAGGGGCCGGTGCTGGAACGCGAGGGCGTGCCGATCGGCGCGGTTGCGACCCTGCAGGGCATCTCCTGGCAGCGCGTGACGATCGAGGGCGTGGCCAACCATGCCGGCACGACGCCGATGTCCATGCGCCGGGACGCCGGGCTCGCGGCCGCGCGCGTGGTCACCTTCCTGCGCGACAGGGTGTCGCGCGCCAATGCGCCGACCGTGGCGACGGTCGGCTGCATGGCATTCGAGCCCAACGCCATCAACGTCATCCCCTCGCGCGCGGTCTTCACCGTGGATCTGCGCGACCCCGACGAGGACAGGCTGCGCGCGGAGGAGGCGGCCCTGTCGCGCTTCCTCGATGAGCTCGCCGCGGCAGAGGGCGTCACGATCGCCGTCGAGCGCCTGGCGCGGTCCGGGCCCGTGACCTTCGACCCGGCGATCCTGCGCGCGATCGAGGACGCCGCGGCGCGGCATGGGTTGCGCTGCCGGCGCATGACCTCGGGTGCCGGGCACGACGCGCAGATGATGGCCCGGATCTGCCCTGCCGCCATGATCTTCGTGCCAAGCGCCGACGGCATCAGCCACAACCCGCGGGAGCATACGGCGCCCGCGGACCTTGTCGCGGGCGCGCAGGTGCTTCTCGACGTCGCCCGCAGGCTGGCCTGCGGCGAAACCGGCGTGCCGGCTGCCTGACCCTTGCGGGTGCCCGCCGCGGGGATTGCCAAGCTTCCGGCCCGGCGCGACATACGTCGCCACAAACGGGAGGAAGTCATGCTTCAACGCCGGGCCCTCGTCGCCGCCGCCGCAGGGATGGCGCTGCCGTCCCTCGCCCGGGCCCAGCAGCAGGCCGCGCCGATCCGCTTCATCATCCCCTGGCCGCCCGGCCAGGCCGCCGACCTCGCGGGCCGCGTCGTCGCGCGCTTCCTGCAGGAAAAGCTGAACCAGCCCGTGGTGCCGGAGAACCGGCCCGGCGCGGGCGGCATGATCGGCACCGACTTCGTCGCCAAGGGCGCGCCGGACGGGACAACGCTGCTCGTCGCCTCCTCGGGCCCGGTCACCATCTCGCCCCTGCTGCAGCGCACGCCCTACGATGCCGAGCGCGACTTCGCGCCGGTCTGCAATTTCGGCGCGGCGCCCTTCGTGCTGGTGACCGGCCCGAACTTCCCCGCCAGCACCCTGGCGGAGTTCATTACGACGGTGCGGGCCAACCCGGACCGCTACAGCTACAGCTCCTCCGGCACCGGGGCGACGGCGCATCTGATAAGCCTGATGTTCCACGCACGGGCGGGGCTGAAGAGCCTGCACGTGCCCTTCCAGGGCAGCGCGCCGGGCCTGACCGCAGTCGCCGGCGGCAGCGTGGACTACTCCATCGAGACCTGGGCGGCCTCGGCGGGGCTCGTGCAGCAGGGGCGGCTGCGCGCGCTCGGCATCTCCTTCGCCGAGGGGTCGTCGCTCGCGCCCGACATCCCGCCGCTGGCGCGCGGCGACGGGCTGGCCGGCTTCGACATCGGCGCCTGGATCGGGCTGCTCGCGCCGGCCGCGACGCCGCTGCCGCTGCGCGAGAAGCTCGCCAATGACGTCGCCGCGATCCTCGCGACGCCCGAGGCGAAGGAGCGCTGCGCGGCCGTCGGCCTCGATGCGCGGCCACACCGGCTGGAAGACTTCGCGCGCTTCCTGCAGACGCAGCGCGGCGCGTTCCAGGCGGTGATCCAGGCGAACAGCATCCGGCTGGATTGAGGGCGATGGTTGACCTCGTCATCCGCCGTCTTTCCGGCGCGCTCGGCGCCGAGCTGCGCGGTATCCGCCTTTCCCCCGACATGCCGGAGGAACAGGTCGCGCGGCTGCGCGCGATCTGGCTCGACCATGGGGTGGTCGTCTTCCGCGAGCAGGGGCACCTGTCGCCGCGCGACCTCGCCAACGTCGCGCGCCGCTTCGGCGAGGTGGTCGAGTATCCCTTCGTGAAGGGTCTGCCCGACGCGCCGGAGGTCATCCCCGTCGTCAAGCTCGAGCATGAGCGCGTGAACTTCGGCGGCCTCTGGCACAGCGACACCGCCTATCTCGAATGCCCGCCAATGGCGACCATGCTGATCGCGCGGGAGGTTCCGCCCTTCGGCGGCGACACGCTCTTCGCGAGCGGCCATGCCGCCCATGAGGCGCTGTCGGAGGGGATGAAGCGGCTGCTCGGTCCGCTGCGCGCGGTGAACTCCTCCGCCAAGGCGGATGTCACGAAGACGCGCGAGGACCGGATGAAGGACAATGCCCGGTCCGATGCGCGCCAGGTCTACGAGGCCGAGCACCCCGTGGTCCGCACCCACCCCGAGACCGGGCGCAAGGCGCTCTATGTCAACACCGGCCACACCACGCGCTTCGCCGGCATGACGGAGGAGGAGAGCGCGCCGCTGCTCGAGTACCTGTTCCGCCATCAGGTACGCCCGGAATTCACCTGCCGCATCGGCTGGCAGGCGGGGTCGCTGACGCTGTGGGACAATCGCTGCGTGCTGCACAATCCCGTCAACGACTACCACGGCTTCCGCCGCGTCATGCACCGCGTCACCCTGGCTGGCGACAGGCCGGCCTGACCCGTCGGGCCCGCGCGGTTTGACCGCACGGGCCCGGCGCCGCTACTGTTGGATCGGTCCAACAGCATGCGCCACGCCACCCCCGTCCGTATCGAGGATGTCGCGCGCGAGGCCGGCGTCGCGCGCTCGACCGCGGCCCTCGCGCTGAAGGGCTCCCCGCGCCTGCGGCAGGAGACGGTGGCGAGCGTGCGCGCCGCGGCCGGGCGGCTGGGCTACGTCTACGATCGCCTCGCCGCGCGGCTGCGCTCCGGCCGGTCCGGCGCGATCGGCCTGGTCGTCTGCGAGATCACCAACCCCTTCTATGCCGAGCTCACCGCGGGGGTGCAGGCCGCGCTGGAATCCTCCGGCCTGGTCGCCTTCCTGGCCAACACGGAGGAGTCGCGCGAGCGCCAGCAGCTGATGCTGGAACGCTTCCGCGAGCAGCGCGTGGACGGCGTGCTGCTGGTGCCGGCCGCGGGCACGCGGCCCGCGCTGCTCGACACCGTGGCGCGTTGGGGCATGCCCTGCGTCACGGTCGTGCGTGGCTTCCGCGCGGGCGCGCATGCCGGCACCGATCATCGCGCCGGCAGCGCGATGGCGACGCGGCACCTGATCGGGCTCGGCCATCGCCACATCGCCTATCTCGGGGCCGCGGCCGACAGCTCGACCTCGCGCCAGCGCCTGGCGGGCTACGCGCTGGCAATGCGAGAGGCGGGACTGGCAGCGCGGCACCTGCCCTGCCTGTCGGACATCGGGGAGGCCGCGTCCATCGTCGCGGGCCTGCCGCGATCCGGGCCGACGGCGCTGGTCTGCTTCAACGACACCGTGGCCTTCGGCGCGACGGTCGGCCTGGCGCGCGCCGGGCGCGCCGTCGGCCGCGACGTCGCCGTCACCGGCTTCGACGACGTCCGCGCCGCCGCGCAATGGCATCCCGCGCTGACCACCATCCGCGCCGGCGCCGCCGCGATCGGCGATGCCGCGGCGCGGCTGCTGCTGGAGCGCATCGCCGATCCCGCGACGCCGACGCGCCGCGTCATCGTCGCGCCGGAACTCGTCATCCGTTCCTCCTGCGGGGCCGCATGAGCATCGAGCTGCTGGAAGCCCAGGGGCTGTCCGAGGTGCACGCCGCGCTGCGCGACGCCGCGCGCCGCTTCGCCGAGGCGGAGGTCGCGCCTGTCGCGGCCGCGCTGGACGAGACCGAGGAATACCCGCGGGCGCTCTACGAAAAGCTGGCCGCGGCCGGCCTGTTCGGCATCACCGTGCCGGAGGCGCTGGGCGGGGCGGGGGCCGACGCGCTGGCCTATGCGCTCGTCATGGAGGAGCTTGCGCGTGGCTACGCCTCGGTGGCCGATCAGGTCGGGCTGGTGGAGCTTCTCGGCACGCTGCTGACGCAGCACGGCACGCCGGCGCAGCAGGACCGCTACCTCCGCCCGCTGCTGCGCGCCGGCCGTCGCTGCGCCTATGCGCTGACGGAGGAAGGCGCGGGATCGGACCTCGCGGGGCTGAAGACCACGGCGCGCCGCGACGGCGCGGGCTGGGTACTGGATGGCGCGAAGCTCTGGATCCACAACGCGCCCGTCGCGGATTTCGCCGCGGTGCTGGCGCGCACCGATCCGGCGGCCGGGCATCGCGGCATGTCGGTGTTCCTCGTCGATCTCGACGCGCCCGGCGTCTCCCGCGGGCGGAAGGAGCACAAGATGGGTCAGCGCGCCTCGCCGGTCGGCGGGCTGACCTTCGACGCGGTGCGCCTGCCGGCCGAGGCGCTGCTCGGCACGGAAGGGCGCGGCTTCCACATGATGATGTCGGTGCTGGACAAGGGCCGCATCGGCATCGCCGCGCTCGCGCTCGGCATCCTGATGGCGGCGCTGGAGGACAGCGTCGCCCAGGCGAAGCAGCGCGTGCAGTTCGACAGGCCCATCGCGGAGTTCCAGGCCGTGCAGTGGATGATCGCCGACATGGCGAAGGATGCCCAGGCCGCGCGCCTGATGATCATGGAAGCCGCTCGATTGCTGGATTCCGGCGGTCGCGCGACGCTGGCCGCCAGCATGGCAAAGTGCTTCGCGTCGGATACCGCGGTCGTGCGTACGGCCGACGCCGTGCAGATCCACGGCGGCTCCGGCTACATCCGCGGCGTGAGGGTCGAGCGGCTCTACCGCGACGCGAAGATCACGCAGATCTACGAAGGCACCAACCAGATCCAGCGCATGATCATGGCACGGACGGTGCTGGCATGAGCGCGCGTCCCGCCGCCCTCGTCACCGGGGGCCGCCGCGGCATCGGCCGCGCGATCGGTGTTGCGCTCGCCGGCGCGGGCTTCGACATCGTGGCGTCCGATATCGAGGAGGAGGGCGCGGCGGAGACCGAGGCCGCGGTGCGCGCCGCCGGCGGCGACTTCGCCTTCGTCCCGGGCGACGTCGCGGACCTCGGCGGCCACGCCGCGCTGGTGGAGGCGGCGTGGTCGCGCTTCGGTGGCCTGGAATGCCTGGTCTCCAACGCCGGCGTCGGCGCTATGAAGCGCGGCGACCTGCTGGAGGTGTCGCCGCAATCCTGGGACCGCTGCTTCGGCCTGAATGCGCGCGGGACCTTCTTCCTGGCCCAGGCCGTCGCGCGCCGCATGGTTGCGGCCGCTGCGCCGCATCGCGGCACGCGCAGCCTGGTCTTCATCTCCTCGGCCAACGCCTTCATGGCCTCGCCGGATCGGGCGGAATACGTGGCGTCGAAGACCGCGACCTCCATGATCGCGAGGCTCTTCGCGCTGCGCCTGGCGGAGGAAGGGATCGCCGTGCACGATATCCGCCCCGGCGTGATCCGCACCGACATGACCGCGCCGGTCGCCGCGCGCTACGAGGAACGCATCGCCGCCGGGCTCTCGCCGATCCGGCGCTGGGGCGAGCCCGACGACATCGGCCGCGCGGTCGCGCTGCTGGCCTCCGGCGCGCTGCCCTTCAGCACGGGCGATTCCTTCCACATCGATGGCGGCCTGCATGTCCACAGCCTCTGACGGGCGGCTCCGCTTCGAGGAGATCGCGGTCGGGATGGCGTGGGACACGCCCGGCATCACGGTGACCGAGGGCCACATCCTGGCCTTCGCCGGCCTGTCCGGGGATTTCTACGACATCCATGTGGATGACGACTATGCGCGCTCGCTCGGCTATCCCGGGCGCATCGCGCATGGGCTTCTGGGTCTGGCGCTGGCCGACGGGTTGAAGAACCGCGCCACCACCCGCGTCGCCGCAATCGTGGCGCTCGGCTGGCGCTGGCGCTTCACCGGGGCGATCCTGGTCGGCGACCGCATCCACGCTGGCATCCGCGTCGTGTCGAAGCGCGAGACGCGGCACGCGGACCGCGGCATCGTCACCTTCGACCTGACCCTGCTGAACCAGCGCGGCGAGGTCGTGCAGGCCGGCGAGACGGACCAGATGGTGCACCGCCTGCCGGCCTAGCCCTAGAAGCCCTCGATGCCGAGCCAGGCGGCCGCGAGCCGGGCCTGGCCTTCATGCATTTCGCGCCCGGTCGTCGTCGCGCAGCCCAGCGCGCGGGCTGCGGCAATCAACGGCGTGACCTCCGGGTTCGGGATGACGTCCGCCACGAGCTGGCCGGCGGCCAGGCCGGACGCGTCGAGAGGCAGGGGATCGCCCGCGCGCAGGCCGAGCGGCGTCGCGTTCACCACGATGTCGAAGCCGCGGGGATAGGGCGGGGCAGGGACCGCGCGCGTGCCGGGGAAATTGCTCCGGAGCAGCGCCGCAAGCGCCTCCGCGCGCGCCGCCGTCACGTCATTCAGCGCAAGCTCCGCCGCGCCGGCCCGGGCCAGGGCGCAGGCGATCGCCGTCCCGGCCGCGCCGCATCCGACCTGCAGGACGCGCCGTCCCGCGATCGCATGGCCCGCGCGCTCGACCCCGTCCCGGAAACCCTCGCCGTCGAACATCTCGCCTTCCAGCCCGCCGTCGGCACGGCGGCGGACGGTGTTCACCGATCCCGTCAGCCGCGCCGTCGGGCCTAGCGCCGGCAGCAGCCGCGCCACGCCTTCCTTGTGCGGCATGGTGATCACCAGCCCATCCAGGTTCCGAATCGCGGCCAGCCCCGGCCAGGCCTGCGCCAAATCCTCCGCCGCCACCTGGATCGCGACGAAGACCGCGTCGCGCCGCAGCCGCGCGAAGGCCGCGTTGAACAGCGCGGGGGAGCGCAGCGGCGCGACGGGATCGCCGACGATGGCGAACAGACGTGTCGCGCCGGTGATATCCATGTCACGCCTCCCGCCCCGGATTCCGGCTTCCCCGCCCCGGATGGCTTGGTTAGGCTGCCGTCCGACACGATCCGACACAAGGATCCGGCAGGAGGAATTCTCGATGTCCAGCAACCCGATCGACCGGCGCACGCTTGCGCGCCTGCTTGGTCTTTCCGCCGCATCGGCGTCCATGCTGCCCGCCGTCGTGCAGGCGCAGGCGCGCGGCAGCACGCTCGTGATCGGCGTGGACATCAGCGACACCATCACCCTCGATCCCGTGCGCCAAGCACAATACACGCCGCCGATGACGCTGGCCGCCTGCTACGACGCGCTGGTGACGCTGGAGCCCGGCGACTACGTCAACGTGAAGCCTTCCCTCGCGACGCGATGGGCGCGAACGCCGGACGGGCGCGGCTGGCGCTTCACGCTGCGCGACGGCGTCCGCTTCGCCAGCGGCAATCCCCTGACGGCAGAGGACGTCCGCTTCACCTTCATGCGCCTGATCAACATGAAGGAGCAGACGCAGCAATACATCAAGGCCGTGGACCGCGTCGAAGTCGTGGATCCGAAGACCGTGGACTTCATCATGAACGCGCCGAACGCGCCGATCCTGCCGATACTCGCCGCGCCCGGGAACGGCATCTGCGAGAAGGCCGCGCTCGTCCCGCAGGGCGGCACCGACGCGGCCGATGCGCGCGACAGCGACAAGGCGACGGAATGGCTGAACGGCAACTCCGCCGGCACCGGCCCCTTCCGCCTGGTGCGCTGGGAACGCAACAACCAGATCCTGCTGCAGCGCAACCCCAACTACTGGGGCGGCGCGTCGCCCTATGAGCGCGTCGTCATCCGCCACCTCTCGGACAGCGCGGCGCAGCTGCTGGCGGTCCGCCGCGGCGACGTGAACGCGGCCTTCAACCTGATCCCGGAGCAGATCGCGACGCTGCGCGGTGACGCCAATGTGCGCATCGACCGCATGCCGAGCCTCGACTTCGTCTACATGGCGGTCACGGAGAACCCGCAGGCCAATCCCGTGCTGGCGAAGAAGGAGGCGCGGCACGCCATCGGCTACGCCATCGACTACGACGGCATCATCAACAACCTGCTCGGCGGCGCCGCGCAGCGCCCGGCGCATTTCCTGCCGATCGGCGTCTCCGGCAGCACCGAGGCGATCGCGCGCCAGGTCGGATTCAACACGAACCTCGATCGCGCGCGGCAGCTGCTGCAGGCCGCCGGCGTGCCCGACGGGTTCGAGATGGAGATCGCCTACGGCAACGCCGCCGTCGCCGGCGTCAGCTACCAGGTGCTGGGCCAGAAGCTGCAATCCGACCTGGCGCGCGTCGGCATCCGCGTGCGGCTCAATCCGATGGACCAGGTGAACCTGCGCACGCTCTACACGCAGGGGCGGGCCGCGGGCGGCGTGCTGACCTTCTGGAACCCACCGGCCGTCAGCAACGAGCTCTGGGCCGCCGCGGTGGTGGAGCGTGTCGCGCGCCGCGTGCATTGGAACGTGCCGCCCGACATGACCGCGCTGGTCAAGGAAGCCGCGGAGGAACAGAACGCCGAGCGAGAGGCCGCGCTCTGGGTGGAATGGCAGCGCCGCGTCGTGGATGTCGCGCACCACTTCATCCTGTTCCAGCCGAACTACCAGATCGCGGTGCGCAACAACGTCAAGGACTTCCCACTCACTGCCGCGGGATGGCAGCTCGAGATGGGGAAGGTGAAGCCAGCCTGAATGCCGGCGCGGCGGGCTTCAGCGGCTGAAGCTCGCCGTTCGCTTCTCCGCGAAGGCGCGGATGCCCTCGAGGTGATCGCCCGCGGCGAAGCACAGCACGTTCATCTCGTTCTCATAGGCGAGGCCCGCGGTCAGCGGCGCTTCCATCGCCATCCGGACCGAGGCCTTCACCGCCTGCACCGCGACGGGGCTGAAGCCCGCGATCCGCGCCGCCAGCGCCCGCGCCGCGGGAAGGAGATCGGCCTGAGGCACCACGCGATCCACGAGCCCGAGCGACGCCGCCTCCTCCGCCTCGATCGGGTCGCCGATCATCAGCAGGCGCATCGCGCGCGCCGTGCCGATCATGCGAGGCAGAAGCTGGGAGGCGCCACCGCCGCCGACCCAGCCGCGCGTCACCTCGGGGAAGCCGAGACGCATGCCCTGCGCGGCGATGCGGATATCGGCGCCGAGCGCCATCTCCGCCCCGCCGCCGAGCGTCCAGCCCTGCAGCGCCGCGACGACGGGCTTGCGCAGGTTGCGGATCGCCGTCGCGTATTCCACGCGGTTGCGGAAATCCCAGGCCGTCGGGTAGGTCGCGAGGGCATTGAGGTCGCTGCCCGCGCAGAAGGCACGTTCCCCGGCGCCGCGCAGCAGCACGACGCGGACCGCGGCATCGGCATCGATGGTCCGGCAGGCCTCCGCCAGCGCCTTAGCCATGGCCGGGGTCACCGCATTGTGCTTGGCCGGCCGGTCGACCACCAGCTCCGCGACGTTCTCCGCCACCGTCAGGCCGATCGCCCCGTCCATCGCGTTCCTCCGGCCGCTCTGCGGCGGCACGCCTTGATTAGATCGATCCAACGCCTGTAGCATCGGCAGCAGGAAGAGGGAACAGAGCTTGCTCCGCTACATCGCGCTTCGCCTCGTCTCGGCCGTCGTGATGGCGCTCTTCGCCAGCCTGATCATCTTCCTGATCTCCAACTTCGTCCCCGGCGATCCCGTCCTCGCGCAGCTCGGCGACATCCTGGCAAGCGACCCCGCGGTGGTGGCGCGCTGGCGCGCGAAGTGGGGCCTCGACCTGCCGCTGTGGGACCGGTACTGGATCTTCCTTCAGGGCCTGCTGCATGGCGACCTCGGCACCTCCATCGCGACGCGCCGGCCGGTGCTGGACGACATTATCCAGTTCGCACCGGCGACGATCGAGCTCGCGACCGTTTCCTTCGGGCTGGCGCTGCTGGTCGGCATTCCGCTCGGCGTCGCCGCGGCGGTCTGGCGGGACAGCGTGGTGGACTCCGCGGCCCGAATCGTCTCGCTGCTCGGCGTGTCGGCGCCGACCTTCTGGCTCGCCTTCATCATGCTGGCGATCTTCTACGGCTGGCTCGGCTGGGCGCCGGGGCCGGGGCGGCTGGATCCCATCGCCTTCCCGCCGGAGGGCGGCACCGGCTTCTTCCTGATCGATGCCGCGCGTGACGGCGACTGGGAGACGTTCCACGACGCGCTCGCCCATCTCGTCCTGCCTGCTATCGTGCTGGCGGCGGCGACGCTCGGCCTGATCACGCGCACGACGCGGGCGGCGATGCTGGAATGCCTGCAGCAGGACTACGTCCGGGTCGCCCGCGCCAAGGGACTGGTGGAGCGCGCCGTCGTGCTGCGCCATGCGCTGCGCAACGCGCTCGTGCCGGTCGTGACGCTGGGTGGCCTCGCCTACGCCAACCTGCTGACCGGTGCGGTGATGACGGAGACGATCTTCGCCTGGCCGGGCCTCGGCCGCTACACCTTCCGCTCCGCCGCCGCGCTGGATTTCCCGGCCATCATGGGCATCACGCTGGTGGTCTCCGCCACCTATCTCCTGGTGAACCTGCTGGTGGATCTCTCCTACGCCGTGCTCGATCCCCGGGTGCGCCGATGAGTGCGACGCTCGCGCTTCCGCTGCCGCGCTGGCGGCGTCGCGTCCGGCGCTTCGGGCTGGCCTGGGCGGGCGGCGCGATCGTGCTGGCCTGGATCCTGGTCGCGCTCCTGGCGCCCTGGCTCGCACCCTTCCCGCCGGAGGCGCAGGATCTCGCCAACCGCCTGGCGCCGCCATCCGCGACACATTGGCTGGGGACGGACATCCTCGGCCGCGACGTGCTGTCGCGGCTGATCCATGGTTCGCGCATCTCGCTGCTGGCGGGCTTCACCGTGGTGCTGCTCGGCGCCGCGATCGGCACCGCGGTCGGCATCCTCGCGGCCTGGCTGCGCGGCTGGGGGGAGGAGGCGATGATGCGCGTCACCGACCTCGTGCTCTGCTTCCCGCCGATCATCCTCGCGCTCGCGTTGGCCGCCGCGCTCGGCATCGGCACGACCAACACCATCATCGCCATGCTGGTGGTGTGGTGGCCGAAATTCGCCCGCCTGGCGCGCAGCCTGGCGATCGTGCAGCGCAGCCAGGAATATGTCGAGGCCGCGACCGTCCTCGGCCTGTCGCAGACGCGCATCCTGACGCGCCACATCCTGCCCAACACGCTGGGCCCGATCGCCGTGCTCTGCACCCTCGACCTCGGCATCGCGATCCTGACCTTCGCGGGCCTGTCCTTCCTCGGCCTCGGCGTCGTGCCGCCGACGCCGGAATGGGGATCCATGGTCGCGGAAGGCCGCGAGCTGGTCGAGCAATGGTGGGTTGCGACCTTCCCGGGTCTCGCGATCCTGACCGTCGTCGTCGGCTTCAACTTCCTGGGGGACGGGCTGCGCGACTGGCTCGATCCGAAGGCGCGCAACCGGTGACGGCGCCGGTCCTCGAGGTCCGCGACCTCGTCACGGTGTTCCACACCGATGCCGGGCCGGTGCGCGCGGTGGACGGCGTATCCTTCACGGTAGCGAGGGGCGAGACCCTCGGCATCGTCGGCGAGAGCGGGTCGGGCAAGTCCGTCACCGCGCAGTCCGTCATGCGCCTGCTGGAACCGCCGGCGCGCATCGAAGGCGGCGAGGTCCTGTTCGAAGGCCGCGACGTGCTGGCGATGTCGCAATCCGAACTCACGGCCTGGCGCGGCGCGAGTGCGGCGATGGTCTTCCAGGATTCGCTGGCCGGCCTGAACCCCGTGATCCGCATCCTGCGCCAGGTGACGGAGCATGTCGTCGCGCATGGCCGCATGGGCGGGTCGGAGGCGCGGGAGCATGGCGTGCGCCTGCTCGGCCGCATGGGCGTCGCCTCGCCCGAGCGCGCGGCGCGGTCCTATCCGCACCAGTTCTCCGGCGGCATGCGCCAGCGCGTGATGATCGCGATGGGCATGGCGAACGATCCCGTCCTGCTGCTGGCAGATGAGCCGACGACCGCGCTCGACGTCACGATCCAGGCCCAGATCCTGGATCTGCTGGCGGAACTCAACGCGAAGTTCGGCACCGCAATCGTGCTGATCAGCCACGACCTCGGCGTGATCGGCACGCTCTGCCGGCGCATCGTGGTGATGTATGCCGGCGAGGTGGTGGAGGAGGGGCCGAGCGCCGCGGTGCTCGACGACCCGCGTCATCCCTATGCCTGGGCGCTGGCGAATGCGGTGCCGCGGCTGGATGCGCCGGTGGCCGCGCGGCTGCCGGGGATAGATGGCATGCCGCCCGATCCGCTGGCGATGCCCACGGGATGCCGCTTCGCTCCGCGCTGCCCCTTCCGCATCACACGTTGCCACGTCGACCATCCGCCGCTGGCCGAGGTCGCACCGGGCCGCATGGCGCGGTGCTGGGTGACGATGGACGGCAAGCCCTTGCCGCCTCCGGCAATCCCGGCGCAGGCCGCGGTGGTCGCGCAGCGCGACGCGCCGCCGCTGCTGGAGGCGGAGGGGCTGGTCAAGCACTTCCCGCTGCCGAGGGAATCCTTCTTCGCGCCGCGCCAAGTGGTGCATGCTGTCAACGGCGTCTCGGTTCGTGTGCAGCCCGGCGAGAGGCTCGGCATTGTCGGCGAGAGCGGATGCGGGAAATCCACCCTCGCACGGCTCGTCACGCGGCTGCACGCGCCGGATGCCGGCACGATCCGCTTCATGGACCAGGACATCACTACGCTTTCGGGCGAGGCTCTGCGCGGCCTGCGTCCGAAGCTGCAGATGGTCTTCCAGGATCCCTACGCCTCGCTCAACCCGCGCATGACTGTCGGGCAGATCCTGGGCGAGCCGCTGCTGGTGCATGGCCGCGTCGCCAACGACGCCGAGGCGCGGGAGCGCGTCGGCGCGCTGCTCGACACCGTCGGGCTCAACCCGGCCTGGGCCGAACGCTTCCCGCATGAATTCTCCGGCGGCCAGCGCCAGCGAATCTCCATCGCCCGCGCGCTCGCCATGGAGCCGGCGATGATCGTGGCGGACGAACCGGTCTCGGCGCTCGACGTCAACGTGCAGGCGCAGGTGCTGAACCTGATGCTGGACCTCCGCGAGCGGATGGGGCTCGCCTATCTCTTCATCGCGCATGACCTGGCTGTCGTCCGCGCCTTCTGCGACCGCGTCGCCGTGATGTATCTCGGCCGCATCGTGGAGGAAGCGCCGGCGGCCGAACTCTTCGCGCGCCCCGCCCATCCCTACACCGTCTCGCTGCTGTCGGCCGTGCCGGAACCCGGGCGGCAGCGCATCGTGCTCGGTGGCGAGCCGCCGTCCACGCTGCGCTTGCCGCAGGGCTGCGCCTTCCGCGCGCGCTGCCCCGTCGCGCTGCCGGTCTGCGCGGAACCGCCGCCGCTGATCGAGATCGCGCCTGGCCATCGCGTGCTGTGCCACGCGCCGGGATCGCTGAAGCCCCCGCAGGAGGTCGCATGAGGGAGATCACCGCTGCGCAGGCCGCCGCAGCGCTGCGCGATGGCGATACGCTGCTGGTCGGCGGATCGGGCGGCGGCCATGCCGTCCCCGACGCATTGCTCGAAGCCGTCGGCCAGCGCTTCCTCTCGACCGGCGCGCCGCGCGGCATCACCGCGCTGCATCCCGTGGGGCTCGGTGATGGCCAGACGCGCGGCGCCGGGCATCTCGCGCATGTTGGGCTGCTGAAGCGCGCGGTCTCCGGCACCTTCGTCAACAGCCCCGGCGTCGCGCGCCTGGCGCTGGACGAGCAGATCGAGGCCTACACCCTGCCGCAGGGCGCGCTGTCCCAGTTGATGCGGGAGATGGCGGCGGGACGTCCCGGGCTGATCACGAAGATGGGCCTCAACACTTTCGTGGATCCGCGGCTCGGCGGCGGGCGGCAGAGCCGGCGCTCGGCGGAGGACCTGGTCGAGCTGATCACCCTGAAGGGCGACGAATACCTGCTCTACAGGCCCTACAAGGTGGATGTCTGCTTCATCCGCGGCTCCGCCATCGACGAGGACGGCAACCTCTCGATGGAGCACGAGGCGGTGACGCTCGACATGCTCTCCATGGCACAGGCGACGCGGCGGCAGGGTGGCATCGTGATCGCGCAGGCAAAGCGCAAGGTGCCGCGCGCGACCCTGCACCCCAAGATGGTGAAGGTGCCGGGCATCCTGGTGGACGCCTTCGTCATCGTGCCGGACCAGTGGCAGACCTACGAGACGCAGGACAGCCTGGCCTATTCCGGTCATCACCGCGTGACGCTGGACGAGGTGCCGAAGCTGCCCGCCGGCCCGCGCCGCGTCGTCGCGCGTCGCGGTGCGCTGGAGCTGTTCGAGGGCGCGATCTGCAACCTCGGCTCCGGGATCTCCACCGGCATCGCGAATGTCGCAGCCGAGGAAGCGGTGCTGCACCGCATCTGCCTGACCAACGAGCAGGGCAACATCGGCGGCGCGCCCGCCAGCGGGAACGAGGCCGGCGCCGCGCGCAGCCCCGACGCGCAGATCGACCAGCCCTACCAGTTCGACTTCTACGATGGCGGCGGGCTGGACCTGGCGTTCCTGTCCTTCGCGGAGTTCGACGCGGCTGGGAACGTCAATGTCTCGCGATTCGGCGGCCGCATCGTCGGGCCGGGTGGGTTCATCAACATCAGCCAGGGCGCGAAGCGCGTAATCTTCGGCGGCACGCTGACGGCGGGCGAGTCGAAGAAGGCCGTGAAGCAGGTCGAGCAGGTCACCTTCTCCGGCCCCTATGCGCGGCAGCGCGGGCAGCAGGTGCTCTATGTCACGGAATGCGCGGTCTTCCGCCTCGGCGCCGAGGGGCCGGAACTGATCGAGGTCGCACCGGGCCTCGAGGCGCGGGACGTGATCGCCCGCATGGCGTTCGTACCCGCCGTCTCGCCGGACCTGCGGCGCATGGATGCCGCGCTGTTCGAGGACGGCCCGATGGGCCTGGCGTCGCGCCTGCCCGGCCGAGCCCCGCGCGCGAATGCGGACCGCCTTCCGTGACGCCGCCCTGTTTCCTGGCCGTCGGCGAGAGCGCGGAATACACGCGTACCATCACGCAGGACGACATCCTCGCCTTTTCCAGGATCAGCGGCGACGACGATCCCGTGCATGTGGATCCCGGCTTTGCCGCCCGCACCGCTTTTGGCCGCTGCATCGCGCATGGCGCGCATGTCATGGGGTTGCTCTCCACGACGGCCAGCATGATGTCGCGGCGCTCGGTGCAGCGCGGCGCGACAGGCACGCCGGTCTCGGCGGGCTATGAGCGTATCCGCTTCACCCGCGCGGTCTTCGCCGGCGATACGCTGACCGCCCGCTACGTGATCGAGGAGGTGGACGCGGCCCGCGCCCGCACGCGCGCCGCGCTGCAGGTCGTGAACCAGGACGGCGAGACCTGCCTGGTCGGCACGCATATCCTGGCCTGGGTGCCACCGATGGCCGGCTAGGCGGCCGCATCCTCGCGGATCATGTCGGACGCCTTCTCCGCGATCATCATGGTTGGCGCATGCGTATTGCCGCTGGTCAGCGCCGGCATGACGGAGGCATCCACCACCCGCAGCCCCGGGACGCCGAAGACGCGCAGCCGAGCATCCACCACGTCGCCCGCGGCTGCGTCCATGCCCATCCGGCAGGTGCCGACGGGGTGATAGGCGGTCAGCGCGGTCTCCCGCAGATAGGCCTCGATTTCCTCGTCGGATTGCGCGGCGGCGCCCGGCGCGATCTCCGCGCCGCGAAAGGCGTCGAAGGCGGGCTGGGCGAAGATGCGGCGCAGCAGTTTCATCGCATCCCGCAGAGTCTCGAGGTCGCGTCGGTCGGCGAACATGCCACCCTCGATCCTTGGCGGATCCTGCGCGGACGGGCCCGACAGTCCCACGCGCCCGCGGCTGAAGGGCCGCAGCACATAGGCGTTGGCGAAAAAGCCGTGCCGGTCCAGCGGTCCCTGCGGTGCGAAGGGATTCCAGCGCAGGCTGGCCGTGGTCAGGCCTGGCAGGAAATGGCACTGGATATCCGGCCAGTCGAGGCCCGGCCGGGTCTTCAGGAAGCCACCGGCGAGCAGCGGGAAGCGGCTCGCAGGCCCGGTGCCGAAGACCAGCGCCTGCAGCAGCGCCGCCGCCGCGCGGTCGATGCGCCGCAGTCGGAACAGCGTGACGGGCTGGGTGCATTCCATCAGCACGCGCGCCATCTGGTGGTCCTGCAACTCGCGCCCGACGCCGGACAGCGCGGCGCGGACCGCAATGCCCTGCCGCGCCAGTTCTTCCGGCGGGCCGAGGCCGGAGCGCAGCAGCAGCCAGGGCGAATGGAAGGCGCCGGCGGAGACGATGACCTCCCGCCGCGCGCGGATCTCGCGCCCGTCCGCGAGCGCCACGCCGGCGCAGCGCGCGCCATCGAAGATCAGGTGCGACGCCGTTGCGCCGGTGAGCACCTCCAGGTTCTGGCGCCGTTCCGCGCGCCGCAGATAGGCCTGCGCGCTGCCGACGCGGCGGCCGCCGCCGATGGTGAAGTGGAAGAAGCCCACCCCCTCGGGGTCGGCGCCGTTGAAGTCGCGGCAGGCCTTGAGGCCGACCTGCGCACCGGCTTCCTTCCAGGCGTCGAAGAGCGGGTTGTCCGGCGCGGGGCGCGACACCTGCACGCGGCCGCCCTGAGCGTGGAAGTCGTCGGCGCCTTCCTCGAAATGCTCCTCGCGCCGGAAATACGGAAGGACATCGGCATAGGACCAGCCGGGCAGGCCGCGCTGCGCCCAGCTGTCGTAGTCCAGCGCGAAGCCGCGCGTGTAGACCATGCCGTTGATGGAGGAGGAGCCGCCGAGCACCTTGCCGCGCGGCTGGTCCAGCCGGCGTCCGTTCGCGCTGGGCTCCGGCTCCCCGGTCATCGCCCAGTTGTAGGCGCGACCGCGCAGCAGCATCCCCGTCATGATCGGCACGCGCAGGAGCGGATTGCGGTCCCGCGGCCCGGCTTCCAGCAGGACGACGCGCGTGCGCCCGTCCTCGGTCAGCCGGTCCGCCAGCACGCAGCCCGCGGAGCCCGCGCCGACGACGACGTAGTCGGCCTCCGTCATGGCAGCAGCAGGTTCGGCAGCCAGGTGACCGTCGCGGGCCAGTAGGTCACGAGCAGCAGGACCGCCGTCAGCATCGCCATGTAGGGCAGGGCGTCGTGGAACACGTCCATGATGTCCACGCGCCCGATGACGCAGACCACCGACAGGATCAGCCCCACGGGGGGCGTCAGCAGGCCGAGGATCAGGTTGATCGTCATCACCACGCCCAGGTGGATCGCATCCACGCCCATGTCGGTGAACATCGGGAACAGGATCGGCGCGAGCACCAGCATCAGCGGCAGCGGCTCCATGAAGGTGCCGAGCACCAGCAGGATGACGTTGGTCAGCAGCAGCAGCAGGAAGACGTTGTCGGTGATGGAGAGCATGCCGTCGGTCAGCATCTCCCCGAACTGCTCCTGCACGGACAGCCAGGTGAACATCTGCGAGGTGCCGACGGTCAGCATGACGATGGCGGTCACCAGCGACGCTTGGGCCGCGCAGGCCAGGATCTTGTTGAAGGTCAGCGTCCCGTAGATGACGGTGCCGAGGATCAGGACATAGAGCACCAGGATCGCCGCGGCCTCGGTCGGGGTTGCGATGCCGATCACCATCGACCGGATCACCAGCAGCGGCGCGGCCAGCGGCAGCACCGCGCTCCAGAGGGCCGACAGGCGCTCCTCCGTGCTCGCCTTCGCCTCCCGCGGCAGGCCTCGCCGGCGCGCGATCCACCAGGTCAGCGCGAACATCGAGACGAACATCAGGACACCCGGGATCACGCCGCCCAGGAACAGCTTGCCCACGCTGAGATTGACGATCGCACCCAGCAACACGAAGGAGATCGAGGGCGGGATGATCGGTCCGACGGTGGAGGCCGAGGCGATCACCGCGCACGAGAAGGTGGCCGGGTATCCCTTCCGCTTCATCTCCGGGATCAGCACGGATCCCGTCGCCGCCGCATCGGCGATCGCCGATCCCGACATGCCGGACATGATGAAGTTCGCGGTGACGCCGACATTCGCGAGCCCGCCATTGACGTGCCCGACCATGGCGGAGGCGAAGCGCACCAGCCGCTCCGTCACGCCGGCCGCCGTCATCAGCCCGCCCGCGAACATGAAGAGCGGGATCGCGAGCAGGGAGAAGCTGTCCACCCCGTCCAGGAATTGCTGGGGGAAGAGGACGAAGTTGATGGGGAAGTCGGTGGCGAGAGAGGCGACCATGTAGACCAGGCAGCCCGCCCCGATCGCCCAGGCCACTTCCATTCCGAGGGTGATGAAGAGCAGCGTCGCGCCGAGGAGGAGGAGCAGCATCATCGGCGCAGCGCCTTGACCAGAAGGACCGTCTGCGCCGCCGCCATGGCGACGCAGCCCAGCGTCAGCGGCAGGATGAAGACCGCGTTGGTCCAGCCCGTGGTCATCATCGTGCCGCCCCAGCGCAGGCGCAGGATCGGCAGGCTCCACCAGAACAGCACGCCAAGCATCGCGAGCACGACCAGGTGCATCGCGACCTCGCTGGCCTTGGCCGCGCGCGGCGGCAGCCGTTCGATCACCAGCCCGACGCGGATGTTGAGGCCTGCCAGGATTGCCACCGGCGCCGCCAGGAAGGTGAGCCAGATAAAGAGGACGCGGGGCACGTCCTCGCTCCAGATCGGCGCGGCGGCGAAGAAGTAGCGCGCGAAGGTCGCGTAAAGCACCAGCCCCGTGATGACGAGGAGCAGGATGCCCGAGGCGAGCCAGAGCAGCCTCGCGATCAGGCCCTGCGGGCGGTATCCCCCGTGCTCGCCATCGACCTCCACGTCAGGCGCGCTGCACGACGTCGAAGGAACCGGGGCCGAAGGTCGCCTCGAAGAACTGCCGCGCGGAGGGAGCGAGGATGCGCTCGAGCTCGCCGAGATCCAGCGCATAGACGCTGTCGGCGCCGTTGCGCGCGCGCCAGGCGTCGAAATCCTTCGCCGCGTTCTCGATCGCGTAGTCGACCGAGGCCGGCTGCACCTCCGCCCAGGTGTCGTCGAAAATCCTACGCTGCTCCGGCGTCATGCGCTGGTAGCTGCGCTGGGAGATGATGAACTTGTCGAGCCCGACGCCGAACTCGTTGGAGGCGACGTTCGTGCTGACCTCGAAGAACTTGTTGACGATCATGACATTAAGGTTGGTGACCAGCCCGTCCACCACGCCCTGCTGCAGCGCGAGGTAGACCTCGTTGAAGGGGACCGGCGTCGGCGCGGCGCCCATGGCGCGGATCGCCTCGACATAGGCGGCGAAGGGCGGGACGCGGATCTTGCGGCCGCGCACATCGGCCCAGGAGCCGATCTTCGTCTTGGTGGACAGCAGGAAGGGCCCGGTATTCGTCACGCCGACCAGGCGGATGTTGTAGCGCTGCTGCATCGCCTGCCGGCAGCGTTCCCCGATCGGGCCGGCCATCACCCGCACGCCGTGGCGCAGGTCGCGCAGCAGGAAGGGGAAGTACAGCGCGTCGAATTCCGGCATGCCGGTATAGCCGCTGATCGCCATGTCGATCGTGCCGAGCGACACGCCCTCCACAATCGTCTGCTCGCTGCCGAGGTTGTAGAGGAACTGCGTGCGGATGCGCCCGCCGCTGCGCTCCTCCACCAGCTTCATCATGCGCTCGGCGAAGACGTTCGAGATGTTCTGCGCATTGGACGCGTTCGCGTAGCGCAGGTTGAGCGTGGCCTGCGCGCGGGCGACCTGCGGGGCGGTGAGGCCCGCGGCGGCGGCGAGAAGCAGGGCGCGGCGCTTGACCGGATCACGCATCTCGTTCGTCTCCCCTTGGGTCGTTCGTTCCGCGACAGCGTGAGCCTAGGCAGCTTCGCCCGCGCTTGCCAAGTTGGAAGCCGCGACACGGGCGCCGGTGCGCCGTGGGGGAGGGTATCTCGATGGGCCTCGGCACGGCGTTCCGGGCGCGCATGGCGCGCGGCGAGATCGCGCTCGGCAGCAATGTGCGCTTTTCCCGCAGCGCGGAGGCAGGCGCCATCCTCGCGGCTTGCGGCTTCCACTGGATCATGCTGGATCACGAGCACAGCCCCGCCGCGCCGCATCTCGCGCAGGACATCGCGCTGGGCGCGATCCGGGCCGGTGTGCTGCCGATCGCGCGCCCTGCGGGCCATGACCCCGCGGAGATCACGGGACTGCTGACCAACGGCGCGCTCGGGCTTCTCGTGCCGCATGTGGACACGCCGGCGCAGGCCGCGGCGGTGGCGGCCGCCGCGCGATTCGCGCCTCGCGGTCATCTCTCCGTGCCCGGCACGCTGCCGCAATTCGGCTACGAGCTTCCGCTCAGGGATGCGTGCGAGCGGTTCAACGATGAGGTGGTCGTCGTCGCGATGATCGAGAGCGCGACCGCAGTCTCGAACGCCGCCGCGATCGCGGGCGTGGTGGGCATCGACGGCCTGTTCATCGGCGCGTCGGATTTGCTGTGGGACCTCGGCCTGCCCGGCCGCTACGACGCGCTCGAATTGCAGGAGGCCGTCGGAACCGTCTGCGCCGCCGCGGCGGCACTTGGCAAGTTCGCCGGCATGGGCGGCCCGCGCGAGGAGGCGCCCTGGCGCGGCTTCGTCACTTCCGGCATGCGCATGGTGCTGACGGAGAACGACCTGTCGCTGCTGATGCGCGGCGCGCGCGACCGGGCGGCCTTCTTCGCGGCGCTCAGAGTCGACTGACGGGTTCCCGGCTCAGCCAGGCGCGAAGCCCGCGATCTCGGGATCGTCGCGGCGCCTGCGGCCGAGCGCCAGCTCCGCGACCAGCCGCGCGACATGCGGTCCCGCGGTGAAGCCCATCCAGGGGAAGAAGCAGAGGAAGACGCCGTCGGCAATCTCCCCCAGCAGCGGCCGCCAGTCCTGCGTGCCGTTGACCACCGCCGCCCAGCTCCGCACGACGCGCAGCCGCGCGACCGCGGGCACCGCTTCCACCGCCAGCCTCAGGTTCGGCGCGAGCTGGTCCATGCGGACCACCGCGCGCCCCGTCGCGGCATCCAGCCGCGCGGGCCAGCCGCCGCCGATGACGATGCTGCCCTGCGCGGTCTGCTTCAGCGAAAGCCGGTCGGCCGCGGAATAGACGAGGTGCGGCACGATGGGCGCGGTGCGCTCCGTCACCGTGACCTGGATCGGATGCGCCTCGATCGGCAGGTCGAGGCCGAGCCAGGCCGCCACCTTCCCGGCCTCGGCGCCGGCGCAGTTCAGCACGCGGTGCGCGCGAACCACGCCGGCCGTCGTCGCGACCTCCCACGCCTCACCATCGCGGCGCAGGCCGGTCACCGCGGTGCGGCGCCGGATCCGCGCGCCGGCGGTCTGCGCGGCGCGGGCAAAGGCATGCGCCGCGACGAGCGGGTTTGCCTTGCCCTCGATCGGGCAGAATGCCCCGCCCACCGTGTCGCGCGCGAGATAGGGCGCCAGCGACAGCAGCTCTTCCCGCCCGAGAAGGCGGACATCCAGCCCTTCCGCCCGCTCGATCGCCGCTTTCCTGCTCAGCATGTCCAGCTCCGCCGCGCGCCGCGCGACGACGAGCCCGCCCTTCGTGCTGACCTCGAGTTCCGGCGCGCCGAGCTCGGCCGGCAGCTCCTTCCAGCGCGCGATGCCGGCCACCATCAGCCGCAGCGTCGGCGCGAAGCGGCGCGCCCAGGCCTCGCCCTGGTTCAGGAAGGGCTCGACAGGGATCTGCGCGTGGATGCTGCCGGAGTTGTTGCCCGATGCCGCGGCATTGATCTCGTCGCGCTCGAGCAGCAGCACCTCGGCGCCGGCGCGCGCCAGGTGCCAGGCCGTCGCACAGCCCGCCAGGCCACCGCCGATCACCACGAACTCCGCCGCGTTCTCCATGCCGTCGCCTATGCGCACCGCACCGGCGCGCTTGGCAAGCGCGCGCGGAACGGGCACATCGGCAGTCGCGGCCGGGCCACCCGTCCCGCCCGTGCAGGACCGGGACGCGCCGCCTGGGCGCCAAGGAGGATGAGATGACCACACCGTTCCGCGGCTGCCATACCGTCACCGTCACGCCCTTCACCGAGGACGGCAGCGCGATCGACATCGCGGCCCAGAAGCGCTTCCTGGACTGGCAGCACCGCTCCGGCGTGCCGGGCGTCATCCTGCTCGGCACGACCGGCGAGTTCCTGACCGTCTCCGACGCCGAGCGCGAGCAGTTGATCGCCGAGACCGTCGCGCATTGCCGCGGTCGGATGACCGTGATGGTCGGCGCCACCAACGCCCACACCCCGACCGCGGTGCGCTATGCGAAGCTGGCCGAGCGCCTCGGCGCCGACGGGCTGATGATCGCGCCGCCCTACTACTACACCCCGACCGAGGACGAGATCTTCGCCTACTACGCCGCGATCAGCGAGGCGGTCGGCATCCCCGTCATGCTCTACAACAACCCCTTCACCACGCATGTCGACATGAAGCCGCATCTCGTCGCGCGGCTGACGAAACACCTGCCGAACGTCCGCTACATCAAGGAAGCCAGCATGGATGTCGGCCGCGTTTTCGATATCGTCGAGGCGACGGAGGGCGTGATGAACGTCTTCGCCGGCGAGCGTGTCGTCGAATCCTACAGGCTCGGCGCCGTCGGCTACGTGGACCCCTATGGCAACTACGCGCCGCGTGCCTCCACCGCGCTCTTCCCGCTGCTCGAGGCCGGGCGCGTGCGGGAGGCGATCGCGATCCAGCACGTGCTGGACGAGATCACGAACATCATCAAGGAAGGCCATCCCCTCTACGGCCACCAGTGCTACTCCAAGGCGCTGGCCGCGGCGGCGGGGTATCCGGTGGGAGACGTCCGACCGCCCATCACCACCTTCCGCTCGCTCGGCGAGGAAGGCCGCCAGCGCGTCGCGGTCATGACGAAGCTCCTGCAGAAGCTCGACCGCATGATGGACGAGTACGGCTTTGCCAAGGCGGCGTAGCCGTGGAAGCGATTGACGGCGCGCCCGGCATCCGCCTCATCGGATGTAGGTCGCGCCGTTCACGTCGAGCGTCGCGCCCGACAGGTGCCTGACGCTGCCTTCGCAGAGGAAGGCGACCAGCCGGCCGAGCTCCTCCGGCGTCACCCATTCGCCCATCGCCAGCGTCGCGCTGACCTTGTCCTCGCCGCCCTGGGTGGCCGCGAAATCCACCGACATGCGCGTGCGCACCACACCCGGCGCGACGACGTAGCTGAGGATGCCGTCCTTCGCGTAGCCCCGCGCGATGGTCTGGGCCGCGGCCTTCACCGCCGCCTTTGTCGCGGCATAGGCGACCATCGCGGGATTGGTCACGCCGCGCTGCGCCGCCCAGGAGGAGATGGTGACGATCACCCCGCCGCCGCGCGGCTTGTAGTGGCGCACGGCGTGGCGCATCAGCCGCGCCGGGCCCAGCACGTTGACGCGCCACTGCAGGTCCCAGGCCTCGTCCCACTCGACCTCGGGGTCCTCGATCCCGCCGCCCGGGACCATCGTCGCGGCGTTCAGCACCACCGCGTCGATCCGGCCCTGCCAGGCCTCGGCGTCCCGCCACAGTCGGTCCATCGCCATCGGGTCTGCCGCATGGGCCTGCAGCAGCAGGCGCCGTTCCGCCGGCACGTCGGTCACCGCGGCTTCCGCCCCCGCCCGGTCGCTGTTGTAGTGGGCGATGAGATGCGCGCCGGCAGCGGCCAGTTCGCGCGCCGTCGCCGCGCCGATCCCCTTCGACGCGCCGGTCAGCAGGACCACCTTCCCCTGAAGTGACCCTGTTCGCATGGCGATCCCTCCGTCTGCGGTGCGAACATATCTTGTCCCCCCCGGCGCTCTCTGCCTAGAATCATCCCGCATCGTCCAAGGGGAAGGCATGCGGTTCGCGCTCGCCGCGATAGACGGGTTGAACCGCGCCGTGGGCTGGGCGCTGGCCGCGCTGCTGGCCGGCATCTCGGCGGTGGTGCTGCTGCAGGTGCTGGTGCGCTTCGTGCTGGCCCCGGCCGGGCTCAACTTCCCTGCCGCCTGGACCGAAGAGCTGGCGCGCTACCTCCTGTGCTGGATGGTCTTCCTGGGCGCGGCCTATGGCTGCCGCAGGGCGCAGCTCATGGCGCTCGACTTCGCGGTGTCGAAGCTGCCGGGCCGGCTGGGCCAGCCCGCGCGCTACCTCTCGCTGGTGATCTGCCTCGGCTTCTTCGTGCTGCTGGTCGAGGTCGGCTGGACCTTCGTGGAATTCGGCCGCTCCGAGGCGAGCTCCGTCATGCGGCTGTCGATGCACTGGGTCTATGCGGCGATCCCGGTGGGTTGCGCGCTGATGGTGGTGAACACGATCGGGCTGATGCTGGAGGCCTGGACGACGCGCGCCGACATCCGCTCGATCGGCGCCGAGGAGGCGCTGGACTGACGTGACGCTCGCCTTCGTTCTTCTCATGGCGCTGCTGGCGCTGGGCGTGCCCATCGCCTTCGCGCTCGGCATCGCGCCGCTGGTCACGCTGGCGGATCGCGGCATCCCCTTCATCGCGCTGCCGCAGATCATCTTCGAGGCGACGGACAGCTTCGTGCTGCTGGCCGTGCCACTCTTCATCCTGTCGGGGCTCCTGATGCAGTCCGGCGGCATCGCGGCGCGATTGGTGGAGCTGGCGGTCGCGCTGCTGGGCTGGCTGCGCGGGGGGCTTGCGGCCTCCGTCGTGCTGACCTCGATGATGTTCAGCACGATCTCCGGCTCCTCCGCTGCCACCGCGGCCGCGGTCGGATCCGTGCTGATCCCGCAGATGAAGCGGTCAAACTACCCCACCGCCTTCGCGGCCGCGACCGTCGCGTCGTCCGCGGAGCTCGGCGTGATCATCCCGCCCTCGGTGCCGATGGTGATTTACGCGATGCTGACCGGCATCTCGGTCACCGATCTCTTCATCGCGGGGATCCTGCCGGGCATCCTGATCGGCGTCTCGCTGATCGTGACCTGCGTCGTGCTGAGCGCGCTGCGCGGCTATGGCGAGGTGGAGCCCTTCCGCCTCGGCCCCTGGACGCGCGGCGTGGCGGTCGCGCTGAGGCGCGCCTGGGCCGCGGTGATGATGCCGGTGATCATCCTGGGCGGCATCTACGGCGGCATCTTTACCCCGACCGAAGCCGCCGTCGTCGCCGTCTTCTACGCGCTGCTGGTCGGCACGCTGGTCTATGGGGAGCTGCAGTGGCGCGAGGTGCCAGGCATCCTGCGCCAGGCCGCGGTCACCTCGGCGGTCGTGATGATTATCGTCAGCTTCACCGCGATCCTGGCCTATGTGCTGGCCCTGCTGCGCGCGCCAGACATGATGCTGGACGCGATCCGCGCGGTGTCCGACGACCCGCTGGTCTTCCTACTGCTGGTCAATATCCTGCTGCTGCTGGTCGGCATCTTCTTCGAGCCGCTGCCCGCCATCCTGATCCTCGGGCCGCTGCTCCATCCCGTGGCGGTCGGCATGGGGATCGACCCCACGCATTTCGGCCTGATCCTGATCGTCAACACCGCGATCGGCATGGTGACGCCGCCGGTGGGCGCCAATCTCTTCATCTCCTGCGCGATCGCGCGGATCTCGATGGAGGAGCTGTCGCGCCCGCTGCTGGTCTTCCTCGCCGTGCTCACGGTGGACATCCTGATCATCACCTATGTGCCGGCGCTGTCGCTGGCCCTGCTGTGATGAGGCGTCACCACCAACGAGGGAGAAAGACAGGAATGATCACGCGACGCGCGCTAGCCGGGGTCACGACCGGCCTCATTGCCATGCCATGGGTCGCCCGCGCCCAGGGGCGGCCGGTGGAGATCACCATCGGCCATGTGCTGGCCGAACGCAGCTTCTACCACATCGCCGCGACCAAGCTCGGCGAGCTCGTGGGACAGCGCACCAACGGCCGCGCCCAGATCCGCGTCTCGCCCGCCGCGCAGCTCGGCACGGAGCCCCGCCTGATCCAGTCCGCCCGCACCGGCGTCATCGACGGCTGCTTCGTCGGCATCGTGTCCATGGAAGGCACCGTGCCGGAGTTCAAGGTGCTGTCGCTGCCGCATCTCTTCGACAGCTACGCCCAGGCCAACCGCGTGCTGCGCAGCCCGCTCGGCGACCGCATCCTCAGCCGCGTGGAAGCGCATGGCCTTGTCGCCGGCGGCTTCGGCGCGATCTTCGAACGCAACATCGGCACGCGGTCACGCCCGATCGCGACGCCGGCGGAGCTGCGCGGGCTGAAGCTGCGCGTGCTGCAGACCGCCGCCTTCGTGCAGTCCTACCAGGCGGTCGGCGTGCAGCCGACCCCGATGCCGCTCGGCGAGGTCTTCATCTCGCTGCAGAACGGCGTGGTGGACGGAGCCGACTTCTCCGCCGACATCATCGTCGCCGACCGGTTCATCGAGGTCATCCGCCACTACACCTTCAGCCGCTTCCACCAGACGCCGACCATGCTGATCTTCAGCCAGGCCAAGTGGAACTCCTGGCCGTCCGAGGTCCAGCGCGCGATCCGCGACTCGATGGCGGAGGCCATGGCCGAAGGGATCAAGTTCCACGAAGACTTCACCGCAGACGCGGTGCGCCAGATGCGGGAGCGCAACATCGTCCTGGTGGACCCGCCGATCGGCCCGTGGCGGGAAGCGACCCGCGGCGCCTATGAGCCGATCCTGGCCGACAGCGGCGCCGGCGGCCGCGCCCTCTACCAGGAGATCGAGGCGGCGCGCCGCAACGCCTGACGACACCGCGCGGCCCGGGCCTGCTCCGGGCCGCGCCTCCCTGCCTGGATTTGTCCGGACTTCTCCGCCGATCCCCCCTGGGCGGGCGGCTCGCCTTGTCGCAATCTGTGTGCGGTGCCGCGGCGCTTCGGCGGCCGACACAGGGAGACGAGGGACATGAGGATACCGGGACGCGCGCTGCTCGGCGCCGTGATGGGGGCCGCGCTGTTCGCCGGCGGAGCCCATGCGCAGGGACCGCAGGTGAACATCCAGGCGGTCACCCAGCCTTCCCCCGCCATCCCGCAATATACGCGCGTGGACATCCCCGTCCTGCGCGACGGGCTCGCCGCCCGCAGCAACGGGCGCATCCGCGTCACCCTATCCTCCTGGCCGGAGCGCAACCTGAACGGGCCGGAGATCGTGCGCCTGGTGCGGTCGGGACAGGTCGAGATCGGCGGCGTGCCGCTGAACACGGTAGCGGGCGACGTGCCGATGCTCGACATGGTGGACCTTGCCGGCCTGAACCCGACCATCGGCCAGGCGCGCCAGGTCGCCGATGCGCTGCTGCCCGACCTCAACCGCCAGCTCGAGCGCTTCGGCGTGCGCATCATCGGCATGGCGCCCTATCCCGCGCAGGTGCTGTTCTGCCGGGAACGCGTGAACAGCCTGGCGGACCTGCGGGGCAAGCGCATCCGCACCGGCGGCGGGTCCATCAACGACTTCGTCGCGGCCGTCGGAGGCCAGGCCGTCGGCATCGGCTTCCCCGAGGTCTACGGCGCGCTGGAGCGCGGCGTAGTGGATTGCGCCATCACCGGCACGGGCAGCGGCAACGGCGCGCGCTGGTACGAGGTGACGACGCACATGTACACGCTGCCCGTCGCCTGGTCTGTCTATGGCTACTTCGCCAACCTTGCCTGGTGGAACCGGCTCGACGCGCCGGCGCGCGACCTCATCACCCAGGCCATGACCGAGCTGCAGGACCAGCAGTGGAAGCTCGGCGAGGAGGCGACCGAGGACGGCATCGCCTGCAATGCGGGCGAGCGTTCGGGCTGCTCGATCGGACGCCTCGTCGAGAACCGGCCGATGACCTACACCCGCGCGACGCCGGCCGACCTGCAGGCGCTGCGCGGCTTCCTGACCGACAACATCCTGCCGGCCTTCGTCCGCCGCTGCGGCGCGCCCTGCGGCGAGACCTACAATCGCATCGTCGCGCCGATCTCCGGCGTGCGCTTCGAGGCGCGCTGAGATGGGGGTGGCGGGCGTCACGCAGCCGGCCTGCCAATGCTGAGGCTCGCCACCCTGCTTCGCCGCGCGACCGGCGCGCTGGCCACCGCGATGGGAATCGCGGCGGGCTGGGGCTTCGTGGTCTGCGCGTTCTTCATCGCGGCCGAGGTGCTCGGGCGCTCCATCCTGCGTGTCAGCACGGGATCCACGGTGGAGCTTTCGGGCTATGCGCTGGCCTTCGGACTGTCCTGGGGGCTGGCGCATGCGCTGGCCACCCGCAGCCATGTCCGCATCGACATGCTGATCAACCGGCTGCCGCGACCGGCGCGCGTGCCGCTGCACCT
Source organism: Falsiroseomonas sp. HW251 (assembly GCF_050563545.1). Classification (NCBI taxonomy): domain Bacteria; kingdom Pseudomonadati; phylum Pseudomonadota; class Alphaproteobacteria; order Acetobacterales; family Roseomonadaceae; genus Falsiroseomonas; species Falsiroseomonas sp. HW251. The sequence goes on along the minus strand of NZ_JBNXUM010000008.1, from coordinate 43,403 downwards.
GCTCTCGCTCCTGCTGCTCGGCGTCTTCGTAGGCTTTGTCGCCATGGGGGCGTGGGATTTGGTGGATGAAAGCCTGCTCTTCGGCGCCACCGACATAAGCGCGCTGCGCATCCCGCTGGCCATCCCGCAGGGGCTCTGGGCCGGCGGGCTGATCGTGTTCCTGCTGCTGATCGCGCTGATGCTGGTGGAGAACCTGCTGCTCGCGCTCGCCGGCGACGCCGCCCAGGTGGAGCGCAACCTCTCCTCCCGCAGCTACACCGAGGAGGCTGAGGAAGCGCTGGAAGCCCTGCAAGAGGCGGAGCAGACCAAGGCATGATCGCCGTCGTCTTCATCCTGGTCGTGCTGGCGCTGTTCGCCGGCATGTCCGCCTTCGGCGTCGGCGGCGGGGAGCAGGTGCCGATCGGGCCGGTGCTGCTGGTGCTCGGCGTCTTCTGCGGCTTCTTCGCGGCCGGCATCTATGTCGGCGCGGCGCTCGGCGTGCTCGGCCTGCTCGCGGGCTTCGCGTTCTCCGACAGGCCCTTCTGGGCATTCCTCGGCCAGACCGCCTGGGGTCCGTCATCGAGCTTCGTGCTGGTCTCGGTGCCGCTGTTTCTGCTGATGGGCGAGATCCTGCTGAGGGCGGGCCTGTCGGAGCGGCTGTACCGCGCGCTGAACGTCTGGCTCGACCGCATGCCGGGGGGGCTGCTGCACACCAACATCGTGGCATCGGGCGTCTTCTCCGCGATTAGCGGATCCAGCGTCGCGACGGCGGCCGCGATGGGATCGGTCGCGATGCCGTTCTTCCAGGGCCGCGGCTATGATTCGCGGATGGTGATGGGCTCGCTTGCCGCGGGCGGGGCGCTCGGCAACCTGATTCCGCCGGGCATCACCTTCATCATCTACGCGTTGATCACGGAGACCAGCGTCGGCGCGCTGTACCTGGCGGCCGTCGGCCCCTCCATCCTGGTGATGGCCTTCTTCATTGCCGTGATCCTGCTGAAGCGCGACGCGGCACCCCCACCCGGCCCGCCCATCCCGATGGCGGAGAAGCTGCGCGCGCTAGTGGGACTGATCCCGACGCTGCTGCTGATCCTGGTGGTGCTGGGCACCATCTATGCCGGCCTGGCGACGCCGACGGAATCGGCGGCGCTCGGCGTCGTCGCGGCGCTGGCGATCGCGGTGATCGAGCGGCGCTTCACCTTCCGCATGCTGCACCACAGCGCGGAGGCGACGGCACGCAACACCGCGATGATCGGGCTGATCCTGCTCGGCGCCTATGTCCTGAACTACGTCATCACGCTGCTCGGCATCCCGCAGATGATGGCGAAGGCCGTGGGCGGGCTGCCGCTGCCGGCCTGGATGATCATGGCGCTGATCATCGGCTTCTACCTGGCACTCGGCACCTTCATGGAGGGCTTCTCCATGATCATCACGACGATCCCCGTGATCTTCCCCGTGGTGATGGCACTGGGCTACGACCCTATCTGGTTCGGCGTCGTCGTCACCATGCTGGTGGAGATCGCGCTGATCAGCCCGCCCGATGGCACGGTGCTCTACGTCCTGCAGGGGATGCGGCGCGACGGCGGGCAGATCGGCGACGTCTTCGCGGGTGTCCTGCCGTTCTGCGCGGTCTACATTCTGGCCATCGCCGTGCTGATGGTGGTGCCGGAGATCGCGCTGTTCCTCCCCTCCATCGCGGCGCGGTGAGGCCGCCGCGGGAAGTTGTCCGGACAAGCGGGCGGCGCTAGGATCGCCGCTGGCGGGAAGGAGAACGGCGGCATGACGGACAGCCTGGGATGGCGGCGCAAGTTCGGCGTCATCGCGCCCTCCACCAACACCTCCGTCCAGCCGGAATTCGACGCCATGCGGCCGGTCGGCGTGACCAACCATTTCGGCCGCATCGACATCCCCAACATGAAGCTCGCCGGCGACGACGACTTCAACCGCCTGATGGACGCGATCCGCGGCACCATCATGCAGGCCGTGGACAGCGTGATGACCTGCGAGCCCGACTACCTCGTCATGGGTATGTCGGCCGAGACCTTCTGGGACGGGCTCGAAGGATCCGTCGAGCTCGAGAAGCGGATCGAGGCGCGGGCCGGCGTGAAGGTGGCGATGGGGTCGGATGCCTGCCGCGCCGCGCTGCGCGCGCTGAAGCCGGACGCCAAGCGCATCGCCGTCATCACGCCCTACCAGCCCGTCGGAGACCGCCAGGTCATCCGCTTCTTCAACGATTGCGGCTACGAGGTCGCGGCGCTGAAGGGGCTGAAATGCGAAAGCCCCGTCGCCATCGCGCATGTCAGCGAACGCACGCTGCGCGACTGCATCATCGAGCTGAACGATTCCTCCGTGGACGCCATCGTGCAGGTCGGCACCAACCTCGCGATGGCGCGGCTCGCCGCCGTCGCGGAGTTCTGGCTCGACAAGCCCGTGGTCGCCATCAATACCGCGACCTACTGGTGGGCGCTGCGCCAGAACGGCATCACGGACAAGGTGCAGGGCTTCGGCGCGCTGCTCGAGAAGCACTGACGTGGCGGAGGGGCTGCCGCTTTACGCGCGGATCGAGGCCCGGCTGCGCGAGGCCATCGCGAAGGGCCGGCATCCCGTCGGCGAGCTGCTGCCGACCGAGGCCGAGCTCTGCGCCAGCCACAGGGTCTCGCGCCATACGATCCGCGAAGCGCTGCGGCGCCTGGCGGAGGCGGGGCTGGTGGAACGACGGCAAGGCTCGGGCAGCCTCGTCATCGCGCGCGAGCCCTCGCGCGGGGAAGTCCATGCAATTCCTTCCATCGACGGGCTGCGGCAATACGCGGCCGACACGCGGCTGCTAGTGCGAAGCCGCGGCGTCGCGCCGCTGACGCCGGAGGAAGCCGCGCAGACGCTCGGCGCGGCCGGCGAGCCCTGGCTGAAGCTGGAGGGCCTGCGAGTAGGGCAGGACGGTCGGCCGCTCGCCACCGCCAGCGTGCTGATCGCCCCACGCTTCGTGTCGATCGAGACCGACCTGCCGGAACGCGGCGCGATCTACCGCGCGATCGAGGACCGCTTCGGCGTGCAGGCGGTCGAGGTCGTGCAGGAGATCACCGCGGGCCCGATGCCTCCCGCCATCGCCGCGCCGCTGAAGCGTCGCGCGCGGGACATCGGCATGCACTTTCTCCGCCGCTACGTGGAAGCCGACGGACGCACCATGATCGTCTCCCGCAGCTGGCACCCGGCGGAACGCTTCACCTACGCGATGCGGCTCAAGAGCCAGAAGGATTGATGACCCATGTGGCCCGGTGACGCGCGCCTCGCGCTGAGTATCGTCGTGAATGTCGAGGAAGGCGCGGAAATGTCGGTCCGCGACGGCGACAAGGGGCCGGAGCCCGTGGACGAGCTCGGCGTTCATCTCAAGGTGCCGATCCGCAACTACGCCAACGAGTCGAACTACGACTACGGCATACGCGCGGGCTGGCCGCGCGTGCAGGCCATCCTGGCGAAGCACGCCATTCCGGCGACCTTCACCGCCGCCGCCGTCGCGCTGGAACGCGCGCCGCAGATCGGCCGCGCCATCGCGGCAGGCGGGCACGAGGCCTGCAGCCATGGCTGGCGCTGGATCCACCAGTTCTCCTACGACGAGGCGCGCGAGCGCGACTTCGTCCGCAAGGCCGTGGACAGCATCCGCGCGACGACGGGCGAAAGGCCGCTCGGCTGGCTCTCGCGCTACCTGCATTCGCCGCGGCTGCGCCGCACGCTGGCCGAGGAAGGCTTCGTCTACCACATGGACGATTTTTCCGACGACGTGCCGCGCTGGGACGTCGTGGAGACCGATGCCGGGCCGCGCGCCATCGTCATCATGCCTTACGCCCTCGACTGCAACGACATGAAGTTCTGGCTCGCGCCGGGCTACACGCCGGCGCAGTGGCTGGACTACGCCGTCGAGACCTTCGACGTGCTCTACGACGAAGGCGCCGCCGCGCCGCGCATGATGTCGCTCGGCGTGCATCTGCGGATCATCGGCCGCCCCGGCCGCATCCGTGCCTTCGACCGCTTCGTCCAGCATGCCCGCGGCAAGGCGGGCGTCTGGTTCGCGACGCGGCTGCAGATCGCGCGCGCCTTCGCCGCCCACACCCCCGCCCCCGCGGAGCCCGCCGCACGATGAGCTACGATGTCACCGAAGCCCTGGCCCGCCACGCCGCGCGCGTGCGTTTCGAGGACCTCTCGCCTTCCGCCATCGCCAAGGCCAAGACCTTCCTGCTGGACACCATCGGCGTCGGCGTCGCCGGCAGTTCCGGGACCGGCGTCGCGCAGGTGCTGGACCTCGCGCGGTCCTGGGGGCCGGGAGAGGAAGCGACGTCCTGGGTCGGCGGACACCGCATGTCCGCGGGATCGGCGGCGATCGCCAACGCCTATCTCATTCACTGCCTGGAATTCGACTGCGTCCACGAAGGCGCGGTCGTGCATCCCATGGCGACGCTGCTGTCGGCGCTGATCGCCTGGTCGGAGCGGGAGGCCGCGCGAGGCCGCGCGGTGGACGGCAGGCGCTTCCTCGCCGCCATGGCGGTCGGCGTGGATGTCGCAGGCAACCTCGGCATGGCGACCGACGCGCCGCTGCGCTTCTTCCGCCCGGCCACCGCCGGCGGCTTCGGCGCGACGGCCGCGATCGGCAACCTCGCGGGCTTCGACGCCGTCACCATCCGCAGCGCCTTCGGCCACATGTACGCCCAGACCTGCGGCACGATGCAGGCACATCTCGAGGGCTCGCCCGCGCTCGGATTGCAGATCGGCTACAACGCGCGCGGCGCGATCGCCGCGACCGACCTCGCCGCTGCTGGGCTCGTCGGGCCGCTCGACGTCTTCCATGGCCGCTACGGCTACTACGTCCTGATCGAAGACGGGCAGTTCCACCCGGAACGCGTTGAAGCGCGCCTTGGCAAGCGGTGGGAGATCGAGGAGCTTTCCCACAAGCCGTTCCCCTCGGGCCGCCTCACGCACGGGCTGGTGCATGCGCTGCGCGACATGACGCGCCAGCACGGCTTCGGCGCCGAAGACGTCGCGGAGGTCGTGGTCTACGCGCCCCCGCTGGTGCGCCGCCTGGTCGGCCGCCCGCTCGTGCCCGATCCCGCGTCGAACTACGCCAAACTCTGCCTGCCTTTCGTCGGCGGCGTTTGGCTAGCGAACGGCGCTTGCGACGTCCCGCATTTCCGCGGTGAGGCGCTGCGCGATCCGCGCGTGCACGCCTATGCCGCCCGCATCCGCCACGAGGCCGACGGCAGCACCAACGAGAACGCGCTCGATCCTCAGCGCTTCGTGATCACGCTGAAGTCGGGCACGGTCCACGAGATGGTCCTGCCACATGCCTATGGCCACCCCAAGGCCGCGCTGACCGATGCCGAGAACGAGGAGAAGTTCCTGCGCTGCTGCGGCCATGCCGAGCGGCCGCTGCCGGGCGACCGCGCGCACCGCGTCATCGAGATGATTGCAGGGATCGAGGCGTTGCCCGACATCGCGGCGCTGCCGACGCTTCTCGCCGGCCGCGGTTGACCGCGGGCCGGCTTGCGCTAACTTGTCCGGACAAATCCGGCGGGAGTTAGGCGATGGACATGGACACCGCGCGCCAGGCTGACGACGACGCGCTCCTCGACGCCATCGAGAAGTGGCTTGAGCGCGATGTGCGCCCGCACGTCCTGCGGCTCGAGCATGCCGACGAATACCCGCACGAGATGGTGGCGCAGATGAGGGAGCTCGGCCTTTTCGGCGCGACGATTCCTGTGGAGTATGGCGGCCTCGGCCTGTCCGCCACGACCTATGCGAAGATCGTGGAGAAGATTGCCGAGACCTGGATGTCGCTGTCCGGCATCTTCAACAGCCACCTCATCATGGCCGCGATCGTCGCCCGCATGGGGACGGAGGAGCAGAAGCGCGCCTGGCTGCCGAGATTCGCCACCGGCGAGATCCGCGGCGGCCTGGCCCTGACCGAGCCCGACTGCGGCACCGACCTGCAGGCAATCCGCACACGGGCGCGCCGCACCAACGAAGGCTATGTCATCGACGGCACCAAGACCTGGATCAGCAACGGCATTGAAGGCACTTGCTTCGCCCTGCTTGTGAAGACCGACCCTCAGGCCGAGCCGCGCCACAAGGGCATGTCCATGGTCCTTGCGCCGAAGGGTCCGGGCTTCCGCGTCGGCCGCAAGCTCGAGAAGCTGGGCTACAAGGGCATCGACAGCGCCGAGCTCGTCTTCGAGGACTACGTCGTCCCCGCCGAGAACCTGATCGGCGGCGAGGGCAAGGGCCTGCAGGCCGCGCTCTCGGGTCTCGAGCTGGGCCGCATCAACGTCGCGGCGCGCGGCTGCGGCCTCGCTTCCGCAGCGCTGAAGGATTCCGTGCGCTACAGCCAGGTCCGCAAGACCATGGGCAAGCCGATCTGCGAGCACCAGGCGATCCAGCTCAAGCTCGGCGAGATGGCGACGCGGCTGCAGGCGGCGCGGCTGCTGACCTACGACGCCGCGCGCGCCTACGACAAGGGCGAGCGCTGCGACATGGAAGCCGGCATGGCGAAGTACTTCGCCTCCGAGGCTGCGGTCGAGAACAGCCTGGAGGCGATGCGCATCCATGGCGGCTACGGCTATTCCAAGGAATACCACGTCGAGCGCTACTACCGCGATGCGCCGCTGATGTGTATCGGCGAGGGCACGAACGAGATGCAGCGCATCATCATCGCCAGGCAGCTCATCGCGCGGAATCCGGCGTGAAACCCCTGCCTCTCGCCGGCCTGCGCATCCTCTCCTTCGAGCAGTTCGGCGCCGGCCCCTTCGCGACGATGAACCTCGCCGATCTCGGCGCGGAGGTGATCCGCGTGGAATCGCCGCCCACCGCCGACGGCGGGCCGCCCGGCGACATCGCGCGGCACACCGGCGACTACCGTCTCGGCGAGAACGACAGCCAGTACTTCCAGTCCTTCAACCGCAACAAGCGCGCCATCACGCTCGACATCCGCAAGCCCGAGGGCAAGGTGGCGCTGCATCGCCTCGTCGCCGACGTGGATGCCGTGGCGAACAATTTGCGCGGCGATCTGCCCGCGCGGCTCGGGATCGACTGGCCCGCGCTGTCGAAGGTGAAGCCTTCGATCGTCTGCGTGCATATCTCCGGCTATGGCCGCGACGGGCCGCGCGCGTCATGGCCGGCCTATGACTACCTCGCCCAGGCCGAGGCCGGCTTCTGCGCGCTGACCGGCGAGCCTGGCAGCACGCCCGCCCGCGCCGGCCTGCCGGTGATCGACATGCTCTCCGGCCTGACGGCCGCGATCTCGATCCTCGCCGGCGTCATGGGCGCGCGCGCGACGGGGATCGGCCGCGACCTCGACGTCTCGCTCTACGATGTCGCGATCCAGAACCTGACCTATGTCGCGACTTGGTACCTGAACGAGGGCTTCGCCGTGCCGCGCCGCCCTCGCGGCGGCCATCCCTTCATCGTGCCCTGCGAGATGATGCCGACGGCCGACGGCCATGTCTTCGTCATGTGCATCAAGCCGGGCTTCTGGCGCCGGTACTGCGAGACGATCGGGCTGCCCGACCTGCCGAAGGACCCGCGCTTCCGCGGCTTCGATGAGCGCCTGGCGAATCGCGACGTGCTGATGGCCATCCTCGACCCCGTCATGGCGGTGAAGAACTCGGCCGAATGGGTCGCGCTGCTCGCGGGCAAGGTGCCGGTCGCGCCGGTCCTGACGCTCGCCGAGGCGCTGGACAACCCGTATCTGCGCGACCGCGGCGGCGTGCTGCACCTGGATCATCCGCATCGCCGCGACCTGACGACGGTGGCCAGCGCGATCCGACTCGACGGCGCGCGTCTGACCGGCCGCCCGGGTCCGGGCTATGGCGCCGACACGGAATCCGCGCTGGCCGCGGTGGGCTACACGGCAGACGAGATCGCGCATCTCCGCACGCTGGGGGCGGTGTGATGAAGCTCAACGGTGTGCGCGTCCTCGACCTCTCGCTCTTCCTGCCCGGGCCTTATCTGACGACCGTCATGTCCGACCACGGCGCGGAGGTGATCAAGCTGGAGCCGCCCTCCGGCGAGCCGGTGCGGAACATCGGCCCGCGCGCGAATGGCGAGAGCGTCTGGTTCCGCAACACGCATCGCGGCAAGAAATCCATCGTCCTGAACCTGAAGGACAGGGCCGATCTCGCGGCGCTGCACGACATCGCCAGGACCTGCGACGTCATGCTGGAATCGTTCCGTCCCGGCGTCGCGGAACGCCTCGGCATCGGTGCGGCCGCGATGACGGCGCTGAACCGGCGCCTGGTGTATTGCTCGATCTCCGCCTTCGGCCAGGATGGGCCGCTGCGCGACCGCCCCGCGCATGACCTGGCGGTGGAGGCGCTGGCCGGCACGGTCAGCGTGAACCTCGGCCAGGACGGCAAGCCGACGCATCCCAACGTGCCGGTCGCCGACGTCACGGCGTCCCTGCTGGCGCTGTCCGCGATCCTGATGGCGCTGTATCGGCGGGAGAAGACCGGACGCGGCGACGTCATCGACATCGCGATGTTCGACGCGACGCTGTCCTGGCTGCCCAACGCCACCGGCGCCGTCTTCGGCGACGACCGCGCGCCCCGCCCGAAGGAGGAACGCCAATGGGGCGGCGGCGCCTTCTACAACATCTACGCGACGAAGGACGGCCGCTGGGTCGTGCTCGGCGGCAGCGAGCATAAATTCGTCGAGACCCTGCTGCACGCGCTGGACCGCGACGACCTGATCGCCGGCGCTTCCGGCCCGCCCGGCCCCGCGCACAAGCCGGCCGAGGATTTCCTCCGCGAGACCTTCGCCACGAAGACGCGCGAAGAATGGGAAGCCTGGTTCGCCGGCCGCGACGTCTGCTTCGCGCCGGTGCTCGACCTGAAGGAGGCGCTGCACCAGCCGCACAGTGTCGCAAGGCACATGCTGGTGCGCGACGAGGAAGGCAACCTGCATCTCGGCCTGCCCATCAAGTATCGCGACGAGCCGGGATCGCTGAACCCACGCCTGCCGGCGCTCGGCGAGCACACGGCCGAGGTGGTGGCCGATGCGCGGCGCCGCGCCCATGACTGACGCCTCGCTGACCGAGGGGCTCGCTGCGCTGCTGGCGCGGCGCATCGCGCCGGCGGATCGCCGCCGCGCCACGCTGCACCTGCTGGACTGGATCGGCTGTGCCGTCGCGGGCGCGGCCAGCGAGGCCGGCGCCGTCTTCCGCGCCCAGGCCGCGTCGCAGCCGCCGGGCTCGGCGCGCGTGATCCTCGGCCCGCGCCTGACCGCGCGCGACGCCGCCTTCGCCAACGGCGCGTTCGGCAACGTGCTGGAGATGGACGACGTCCACCGCGAGGCGATCCTGCATCCCGGCCCGGTGGTGATCCCTGCCGCGCTTGCGCTGGCGGTGGAACGCGGCGCGGATGCCGGCGCGCTGCTGGACGCGATCCTGCGCGGCTACGAGGCGGAGATCCGCATCGGCCGCGCCATGGGCGGCGGCCACTACGCGAAGTTCCACCCGACGGCGACGATGGGCGTCTTTGGCGTGGCGGCGGCCTGCGCCTCGCTGCTCGGCCTGGATGCGACACGCCTGGTCTGGGCGCTCGGCAATGCCGGCACCCAGGCCGGCGGCGTCTGGCAGTGCCGGCATGAGCCCGTGATGACGAAGCAACTCCACACCGCGCGCGCCGCGGCGATGGGACTGGAAGCGGCGCAGCTTGCGGCCTTCGGCCTGACCGGTCCGCGCCTGATCCTGGAAGGCCCGCAGGGCGTCTTCGCCGGCCTCGCATCGGATGCGAAGCCGTATCGCGTGCTGGACACGCCCGATGCGCCCTGGCTGGCGCACGAGACGAGCTTCAAGCCCTGGCCCGCCTGCCGCCACGCGCATCCCACCATCGACGCCGCACTTGCCTTGCGCGACCGCGTCGCCGGCCGCGCGATCGAAGCCGTGCGCGTCGAGAGCTACGCCGACGCGCTGGCCTTCTGCGACCGCGCCGTGCCGCGCAGCACGGTCGAGGCGAAGTTCTCCCTGCAGCACGCCGTCGCCGTCGCGCTGCTGGACGGCAAGCCGCCGCTCTCCGCCTTCGATCCGCCGGCCCTGGACCGCGCAGACCTCTCTGCCCTGCGCGCCCGCGTGACCGTCGCGGAGGATCCCGCGCTCACCCGCGCCTATCCCGCGCATTTCGGCGCCGCCGTCGCAGTGACTCTGGCGGATGGCACGACGCTGCGTGAGGCGATGCCCGATGCGCTCGGCGACCCCGAAAATCCGCTGGACGACGCCGCCATCGTCGCCAAGGCATGCATGCTGATGGGCAGCGCCGGCGTCGCGCCGGACGCCATCGTCGCCGCCGCGCTCGCGCTCGCCGAGGGCGGCACGGTCGCCGCGCTGAACGCCGCGCTGCCGGGAGACCACCGCGCATGACCTACGACTACATCACCGCGATGGACCCGGACGCGCTGCGCCGCGACTACCCCATCGGCGCGGACTTCCCCGGCCCGCTCGCTTGCATGTCACGCGACGAGCTTCGCGCCCGGCAGGAACGCGCTTTTTCCCGAGTCATGGCCTTCGCCTGGCGAGTTCCCTTCTACCAACGCCTCTGGGGCGCCAAGGGCATCGAGCCGGGCGACATCCGCAGCCTCGACGACCTGCCGAAGCTGCCGACCTATGACAAGGCCGATATCATGGATTCCGTCGCGCGCTTCCCGCCGCTCGGCGATTTCCACGGCCAGGACGCGCACCCGCCGGAGCGCCGTCCGCAGATCATCTTCCACACCACCAGCGGCACCACCGGCAAGCCGCAGCCGCTGCTGTTCGGGCCGAAATCGCGCGAGGTGCAGAATCGCCTGCTCGCGCGGCTCTACCTCCTCGCCGGCATGACGCGCGACGATGTCGTGCACAGCGTCTACGGCCATGGCCTGATCAATGGCGGCCACTACGTCCGCGAGACCGTGCAGCACTGGGTCGGCGCGCGCTTCATGTCGGCCGGCACGGGCGTCGAGACGCGCAGCGCGCAGCAGGTCTTCATCATGAAGGAATTCGGCGCGACCGCGATCGTCGGCTTCGCCGACTTCATCCGCCGCCTGGCCGATGTCGCCCGCGAGGAAGGCTTCGAACCCGGCCGCGACATCCCGATCCGGCTGATCTGCGCCCATCTTGGCAGCGAGACCCAGGCGAGCCTCTCGGCCGCCTGGGGCGGCGCCGCGGTCTATGACTGGTACGGCGTCGGCGACACCGGGATCATCGCCGGCGAAGGCCCCGACCGGACGGGGATGCATGTGTGGGAAGACGCGCATGCGCTGGAGATCGCCGATCCCGACACCGGCGCGCCGGTGCCCAGAGGGCGCCTCGGCGACATGATCTGCACCTGCCTCTTCAAGGACGACATCTTCCCGATCATCCGCTTCAACACGCATGACGTGACGGAGGAGGTGATCGGCGCCAACCCGCTCGGCCTGCCTTTCCGCCGCATCCGCGGCTTCCTCGGCCGCAGCGACAACATGGTGAAGCTGCGCGGCATCAACCTCTTTCCCACCGGCATCGGCGCGCTGCTGGTCGACCAGGCCGAAGGCGCGACCGGCGAGTTCATCTGCCGCGTGCACAAGGATGGCACGCGCGACGCGATGACCGCGCATGTCGAGGTCCGCGGCGAGATGACGGCGGGGCTGCGCGAGCGGCTGGAAGGCCTGCTCAAGACGCGGCTCGGCGTGGAGATCGCGGTGGCGCTGGAAGCACCGGGCGCGCTGGCGGCGCTGACCCAGGTCGAAAGCCGCCAGAAGCCGATCCGGCTGCTGGACGAGCGGAAGTGACGGATCCCCACGACATCTTCTGGCACCACGCGCCGCAGTCGGGCGGCGCCGGCCCGCTGGCCGGCCTGAGGCTCGCCGTGAAGGACAATGTGGACGTCGCGGGCATGCCGACGAGCGCGGGCTTCGCCGGCATGCATCGCATCCCCGATCAGGACGCGCCCTGCGTTGCGGCGCTGCGCGCCGCCGGCATCGCGATCCTCGGCAAGGTCGCGATGCATGAAGGCGCGCTCGGCGCGACGACCGACGTGCCGCGCCTCTGCCACAACCCGCTGCGGCACGGCTTCACGCCGGGCGGGTCCTCCGGCGGGTCGGGCGCGGCGATCGCGGCGGGCCTCGCCGACCTCGCCATCGGCACCGACACCATGGGAAGCGTGCGCATCCCCGCGGCCTATTGCGGCGTGACGGGGATCAAGCCGACGGCCGGCCTGATCTCCCGCCACGGCGTGGTTCCGCTGTCGCCGTCGCTCGACCATGTTGGCATGCTGGCGCGCACGCCGCGCCTGGCCGCGCGCGGGCTCGAGGCCATGGTCACCGACGACCCGCGCGACCCCGCCTGTCGCCCCGCGCCCGCGGGTTGGCGCGCGGTGCCGGATGCCGCACCGACCATGCACGGCCTGCGGATCGGCCTGCCCGAACCCGTGCTCGTCGCGCCATTGGAGAAGGCGATCCGCGACGCCTGGGATGACGCTGCGCAACGCCTGCGCCACCTCGGCGCCACCGTGGTGCCGGTCGCCGTGCCGGGCTGGGACCCCGGCGCCGTGCGCCGCGCCGGCCTGCTGCTGATCGAGGCCGAGGCCGCCGCGCTGCATGAGGCGCTCATCGCGGATCCCGCCGCCACCTCGCCCGGTTTCCGCGCCGCGCTGCAATACGGCCGCGACGCCGGCGCGGTGCGCCTGGCGCGCGCGACCTTCCGGCTTGCCGAGGCGCGCGCCGGCGCGCTGCGGGCGCTCGATACTTGCGACGCTCTGCTGATGCCGACCGCGCCGCAGCGCGCCTTTGCCTTCGGCATGCCGACCCCGCCGGACCAGGCCGACTTCACGGCGCTGGCGAACATCGCGGGCCTGCCGGCGATCGCGATCCCCTGGCCCGCCGACGACCTGCCGGCCTCGGTGCAACTCGTCGGCCGCGCCCATGCCGAGGCGTTGCTCACCGGCCTCGCTGAGGCGCTCAGCGCGCCGTGAAGCGTGGCGCCCGCTTTTCCAGAAAGGCGCGGTAGCCCTCCCGGAAGTCCTCGCCGGCGAAGGCGTCGTCGAACAGCGCGCGCAGCGCGGGCGAGCCGGGCGGCGCGCCGTCCTGCACCGCGCGGATCATCGCCTTGATGTCGCGCAGCGCCGCGCGTGGGCCCGATGACACCGGCGCAAGCCAGGCGGCGACCGCCTCGTCCAGCACGTCGGGCGCGCGGACTTCATCCACCAGGCCGATGCGCAGCGCCTCCGCCGCATCCAACAGCCTTCCCGTGAACAGCAGGTCCTTCGCCCGCGCCGCGCCCACCGCGCGCATCAGCCGCGTCGTGTCGGCCTGGCCGTAGATCAGGCCGAGCTTCGCGGGCGTGATCGCAAAGCGCGCATCCGCGGCCGCGAAGCGCAGGTCGCAGGCCAGCGCCAGCGCGACGCCGCCGCCGACGCAGGCGCCGCGGATCACCGCGATGGCGGGTTTCGGGAAGCCGGCCAGCGCCTCCACGGCGGCGCCGATGTCGCTGTTCGCCGCTGCGGTGCTGGCTGGCGTCGCGTAGGTCTCCGCGAATTCCGCGATGTCCGCGCCGCCGCAGAAATGCCCGCCCGCGCCCTCGACGCGCAGCACGGCGACCGCGGGATCGGCGGCGGCCTCCTCCACCAGTCCCGGCAGGGCGCGCCACATCGCCGAGGTCATTGCGTTGCGTCGCGACGGCTGGTCTAGCAGCAGCGTCGCGACCACGTCCCGGCGCAGCAGGCGGACCGCGCCGGTCATGCCGCAAGCTCGTCCACGCGCTGCATCACTGCCGCGCCGGCCCGCGCCCAGCACTGGTGGCCATGGACCAGGATGGCGATGGACAGCGCCTCCATGATCTGCGCTGGCGTCAGCCCGGCGCGCAGCCCGGCCTCGGCATGCGCCACCGCGCCCTCGGCATGGCCGGCCGCGACGTCGAGAACGATGAAGACAAGTTCCTTCGCGGCGAGATCGAGATGCCCGCCGGCACCGGGAAGGCGATACGCGGCCTCGCGCGCGGAAAGATAGGCCGCGAAGGCCTCCGGCGCGTGGCGCCGGAGCAGCGCCACGCTGTCCGGCAGCGTGCCGATCGTCGCGCCGAAATGTGCCTCGGCCTGTGTCATGGGCATGCTCCCGCTGGACTACCCGCAGCCTAGCCACCCCCCGAAGCGCCTGGCCAGGGGTCGGCGGGATTTGTCCGAACAAGTGTTGCCTCGCCCCCGCCCGCATGGTCAGATCGCCGCCACTGGGAAGACGAGGGAACGAACGATGCAGCGACGCGACATCCTGCGCACCGCCGGCGGCCTGGCACTCGCCGGCACCGCCACCGCCGCGCGCGCCCAGGCGCCCGTCCGCTGGGATGTCTCCATCCCCTGGGGCCCGAGCGAGTTCCACACCGTCAACGCCCAGCGCTTCGCGCGCGAGGTCGCGACTGTCACCAACAACGCCGTCCAGATGACCGTTCACCCCGGCGGCTCGCTCGGTGTCCGCGCGAACGAGACGGTGCGCGCCGTCGGCGACGGCGTGGTCCCGATGGCGGAGATGGCGGGCTTCCAGAACGTGGGCGACGTGCCGCTGCTCGGCATCGAATCCATTCCCTTCCTGATCGCCAACTACGACGAGCTGAAGATCATGCACGAGCTCGTTCGCCCGACCTGGGAGAGGGAGCTCGAGCGCCGCGGCAATATCGTGCTCTACATCGTGCCCTGGCCGATGCAGTGCATGTACTTCAAGCGACCGATCACGGCGGCCGGCGACCTCCGCGGCATCCGCATGCGCACCTATGACCGCGTGACGGCGGAGATGGTGACGCGGCTCGGCATGGTGCCGCAGCAGCTGACCAACCCCGATGTCGTGCCCGCGCTTGCCTCCGGCCGCGTGGACGCCGTGATGACCAGCGGCACGACCGCGGTCGCGCAGCGCTACTGGGAGTTCCTGAAGCACACCTACATCACCAACCACCTATGGGCGTCGAACCTGATGGTGGTGAACCGGGATGCCTGGCAGCGCCTGCCGGCGGCGACGCGCACCCAGATCGTGGATCTCGCCAGGCGGCTGGAGCCGGAGTTCTGGAGCGTCTCCAAGGGCGAACACGACCTCCGCATGAACGAGCTGCGCCAGAACGGCATGACCGTTGAGGATCCCGCGCCCGCGCTGCTGACCGCGCTGCGTTCCGCCACCGCGACCATGGCCGACGACTTCGCGCGCCAGAACGCCGCCGCTGCGCCGGTCATCCAGCAGTTCAAGCAGCGCGTCGGACGGGCGTGATCGCCCGCACCGACGGACGGGAACCGCCGGCCGCCGTCAGGGCGATCCTCGCGGCGATCGACGCGGCTTGCGCGGTCGGCGCCGGCGTCGCGGCGATCGCTGCCGCGGCGCTCGCGCTGATCCTGATCACGGAGGTGATCGTCACGTCCTTCTTCGAGTGGTCGCAGCCCTGGGCAGTCGAGTACCCGGTCTACCTGCAATGCGTGGTGCTGTTCTGCGGCGCGGGCTGGACGCTGCGGCAGGGGGGCCACATCCGCGTCGCGGTGCTGATGCAGGCGCTGCCGCCCGGCGCGGCCCGGCTGCTCGACATGGCCGGCACCGTCTTCGCCATCGGCGTGATCGGCTTCGCGACCTGGGCGCTGTGGCAGCAATGGTTCCGCACGCTCGATTTCGGCTCCACCAGCTTCTACCCCATGAACACGCCGCTCTGGCTGCCGCAGGGCCTGCTGACGCTCGGCGTCACGCTACTTTGGCTGGCCTTCCTCGCGCGGCTGACGCGGCTCGTGCTGGAACTGCCGGCGGACCTCTCCGCGGGCCTCACCGGCGGTGGCGTCGAATGACCGCGCCGCTCGTTCTCGTCCTCGGGATGCTGTTCGTCACGCTGGCGGGCGGCATCTGGGTCGGCATCTCGCTGATGTCCATCGGCATCGTCGCGCTGGCGGCCTTCCGCGACATGCGGGTGGACCGCTTCCTCGCCGGCGACATCTGGTCGTCCTCCACGGCGGTCGAGCTCATCACGCTGCCGCTCTTCATCCTGATGGGCGAATTGCTGTTCCACACCCGCCTGTCGGAGAATCTGTTCCGTGGCCTGTCGCCCTGGACGCGGCGGCTGCCGGGGCGGCTGGTGCATGTGAACGTCATGGGCTGCGCGCTCTTCGCCGCGGTCTCCGGCAGCTCGGCCGCCACCACCGCGACGGTCGGGCGGATCACGCTGCAGGAACTGCTCTCGCGCGGCTACGACCGGCGGCTCGCGGTCGGCTCGCTCGCCGGCGCGGGCACGCTCGGCTTCCTCATCCCGCCTTCTATCCCCATGATCGTCTACGGCGTCGTCGCCGATGTCTCGATCCTCGAGCTCTTCATGGCGGGCGTCCTGCCCGGCATCGTGCTGGCCGCGATGTTCATGGGCTGGATCGCCTTCAAGGCCTGGCGCGAGCCGTCGCTGGTGCCCCCGATGGAGCCCGCCATCCCGCGGGCCGAGGCGCTGAAGGCGCTGGCGAACCTCGTCCCCATCGTCTTCCTGATCTGCTTCGTGATGGGCAGCCTCTATTTCGGCTTCGCCTCCATCACCGAAGCCGCGGCGATCGGCGTGCTGGGCGCGCTGCTGGTCGCGGTCGGGCAGCGCACGCTGACGCTGCGCGGCCTGTGGCAGGCGCTGCTCGGGACGGTGCGCACCTGCTCCATGATCGGGCTGATCCTGGTCGGCGCGCTGTTCCTGTCGAAGGCGATGGCGCGGCTTGGCCTTCCTGCGGATGTCGCGAATGCGATCCAGGCGCTCGGCCTGCATCCCTACATGCTGATCCTCGTCCTCCTGCTGTTCTACCTGGCGCTGGGCTGCGTGCTGGACGGGCTCTCGGCCATCGTGATGACGTTGCCGGTGACGCTGCCGCTGGCCGTCGCGGCGGGCTTCGATCCCATCTGGTACGGCGTCTTCCTGATCATCACGATCGAAATGGCGCAGATCACGCCGCCGGTCGGCTTCAACCTCTTCGTCATCCAGGGGCTGACCAGGGAAGGCATCTTCCGCATCGCCGCCTATGCCTGGCCCTTCTGCGTCATCATGATGATCTTCACCGGCCTGATCACGCTGGTGCCCGACCTCGTGACCATCCTGCCGCATTCGCTGCGCGGGTAACGGCCGCGATCCCGCGTATGGCATGGCGCTGATCGCAGGCGCGGCGCTGGCCGGCATCGCTCTGGCCCCGCTGGCCGGGGCGACGCGGCCCGCGCTGCTACGCGTCTCGCTCGCGATCATGATGCTCGCGCTGCTGCGGATCGAGCCGGCGGCGCTTTCGGGCGTGCTGCGCCGGGCGGGCCTCGCCCTGCTGATCCTGGCCTGGGTGACGCTTGGCATGCCGGCCATCGTCTACGCCCTGCTCGCGCCGGTGCTGCCGGCGGGCAGCCCCTGGCTCGCCGCCGCCATGCTGATTGCGGCGACGCCCTCGGTCATCGGCAGCGCGCGGCTGCGCGCTGCCGCGAGCTCGGCCTGATCGTCGCCGCCACGCAGCTTTCCATCTTCGACACGCCGGTGCCGGCAGCGCCGCCCTATCGCCGCCTGGCTTGACGACGCGGCCGCGCGGCGCCAGGACACTTGTCCGGACAAGTCGCAAGCCGATCGGAGGAACCCGCCATGGTCCAGACTCACAACGAGATCGCGCCCGGCCGCTTCCGCGAATCCTTCGGCCGCTACTTCGAGGATTTCGAGGTCGGGCATGTCTACGAACACCGCCCCAACCGCACCGTCACGGAAACCGAAAACACCTGGTTCACGCTGCTGACGATGAACCAGCACCCCATGCATTTCGACACGGAGTACGCGAAGCATTCCGAGTTCGGGAAATGCATCGTCTGCTCGCCCTTCACCGTCGCCCTGCTGGTGGGCATGAGTGTGTCCGACGTCTCGCAGAAGGCGATCGCCAATCTCGGCTGGAAGGAGATCCGCCTGACCCACCCGCTCTTTGCCGGCGACACCCTGGCGGCCGAGAGCGAGGTGCTGGACAAGCGCGAATCGAAGTCGCGTCCGAACGCCGGCATCGTCAGCGTCCGCACCCGCGGCTTCAACCAGCACGGCACGCTTGTCTGCGAATTCGACCGCACCATGCTGATCGCCCGCCGCGGCTATGAGGTGGAGGCCAAGGCGCGCTATTGAAGGCGCCGAATCGGGCGCGGCGAAGGAGGCGTGATGGACAGGCCAAGTGATCCGGCGCGCGACATCCCTTTCCCCCTGGTGCCGGTCGCCAGCGATCCGCATCTGCCCGTCGAGGCCGATGTGGTCGTGATCGGCGGCGGTATCGCCGGCGTTGCCGCCTGCTACTTTCTCTCGAAGAAGGGCCACCGCGTCGCGCTGGTGGAGAAGGGCCGCATCGGCGCCGAGCAGTCCGGCCGCAACTGGGGCTGGGTGCGCCAGCAGAACCGCGACGAGCGCGAATTGCCGCTGGCGAAATGGGCGCTGGAATGCTGGGCGGGGCTTTCGGCGGAGATCGGCGCGGATCTCGGCTTCCGCCGCGAGGGGCTGGTCTATGTCACGGACAAGCCGGCGGACCTGGCGCGGTGGGAGAAGTGGGTCGCCATGGCCCGAGACCACCAGGTGCACAGCCGCATGCTCGGCGCCGTGGAGGCGAACGCCATGGCGCCGGGCGGGCAGGGGCGCTGGATCGGCGGCGTGCATTCGCCCTCCGACGGCCGCGCCGAGCCCACCATGGCGGCGCCCGCGCTGGCCGAGGCCGCGCGGCGGCTGGGCGCGACCATCCACCAGGATTGCGCCGCGCGCGGGATGGAAACGCAGGCCGGCGCGGTCAGCGCCGTGGTGACGGAGCGGGGGCGCATCCGCACAGCGCGCGTGCTCTGCGCGGCAGGCGCCTGGACATCGCTGTTCTGCCGCTGGCACGGCATCGACTTCCCGCAATCCGGCGTCCGCTCCACCGCCTTCGCGACGACACCAGGGCCGGCGGTGATCGAGGGCGGGCTGTCCACGCCCGGCGTCACGCTCCGGCGGCGGCTCGATGGCGGCTATACCGTCGCGATCCGCAACCGCGGCCGCATCGACGTCACGCCGCAGGGGCTGCGCTACGCCCGGCAGTTCCTGCCGATGCTGCGCGACCGCTGGTCGGAATCGATTTCGGTCGGCATCGGGCGGTCCTTCTTCAGCGGGCCGGAGGCGCTGGCGCGCTGGTCGCTCGACACCGTCTCGCCCTTCGAGAGGACGCGCGTGCTGAACCCCGCGCCGGACGCGCCGACGATCCGCGCCGCGCTGGAGGCGCTGGGGCAGGTCTTCCCCGCGCTGAAGGGGCTCGTCGTCGCGCAGCAATGGGGCGGCTGGATCGACTCGACACCCGACGCGGTCGCGGCGATCGGTCCGGTGCCAGGCCTGCCGGGCTTCTTCGTCTCCTCGGGGTTCAGCGGCCACGGCTTCGGCGTCGGGCCCGCCGCGGGACGGCTGGCGGCGGACCTCGTCGCCGGCGATGCGCCGATTCTGGATCCCCGTCCGCTGCGCTTCACCCGCTTCGCCGAGGGCGACACGGGCGCGCCGGCCGCGATGTAGGCATCGCGCGGGAGGGAGCCATGGCGGGTCGAGGCGGTCTGCTGGCTGGCCGCGTCGCGGTGGTGACGGGCGGCGCGCGCGGCCTCGGCGCAGCCATCGCCGCATGCTTCAGCGCGGAGGGCGCTGATGTCGTGACACTCGACCTCGCCGGCGGCGACATCGCCTGCGACGTCGCCGAGGAGGCGCAGGTCGCGGCGGCCTTCGCCGAGGTCGCCGCGCGCCACGGCCGGCTGGACGTGCTGGTCGCCAATGCCGGGATCGTGCCGCCCTGGTGCGAGTTGACCGCGCTCGACCTCGATCACTGGGACCGCGTCTTCGCGGTGAACGTCCGCGGCGTCGCCGCCACGCTGAAGCACGCCATGCCGCTGATGCCGCGCGGCGGCGCGGTGGTCGCGATGGGCTCGATCATGTCGGAACGCGGCGCGCCGAGGCAGGCGCTCTACAACGCCACCAAGCATGCGGTGCTCGGCATCGTGCGCGTCGCGGCGCAGGAACTCGGGCCGCGCGGCATCCGCGTCAATGCGCTCGGCCCCGGGCCGGTGGCGACCGAGGCACTGCGGGCCCGCATCGCCGCGCGCGCCGCTTCCGGCGGCCCCGCAGCGGAGGAAGCCTTCGCGGCGCATGACGCGGAGACGCCGCTGGGTCGCATCGCGACGGAGGCGGAGGTCGCCAACGCCGCGCTGTTTCTCGCCAGCGACCTGTCCTCCGCCATCACTGGCCGCCTGCTGCGTGTGGATGGCGGCCTGGAGTGATCAGCGCTTCGCCGGGCGCTTCTCCCAGCCCTGCGCGGCCAGGATGTCGTGGCTGGCTGCGAGGTCGCCATCGGGGTCGGTGCCGGGCTGGCAGGCGTCGGTGATGATCTCGAGCACCGTCAGCCCGCTGTAGCCGATCTCCTTGAGCGCGACCGCGGCCGGGCCGGGCTGCACGATCCCGGTGCCGAGGCGATCGTGCTTGAAGACCTCGTAACCACTGTCGCTGATGTGCACGTTTTTCACGCGCGCGCCGAGCATGCGGATCGCGGCGGCCGGATCCTCCTTGATGTAGGCACTGTTGCAGACGTCGAAGTTGATGCCGACGGAAGCGTCGATGTCGTTGGCGACATCAAGCATGTCCTTCGCTGTCGGCAGGAAGGTGAAGGGCACGTTCTCCAGGATGATCTCGGTGCGGCTGCCCTTGGCGTGCGCCACGAGCTCCTTCATGCCCTGCACGAACCACTCCCGCATCCAGGGCACCGGCGGGTTGATCAGCGAGTTCACCGGGCCGGGGATCGCGCAGACGAAGGGGCAGTTCAGCTGGTCCGCGAGGTCGATCGCCTCCTTGTAGCGATCGAGCGTGTAGCGCCGCATGATGGGGCAGGTGCTGTTCGGGTTGTTGTCGAGCAGCGGGTAGCAGAAGCTCGTGATGCGGTAGCCGTTGCCGTCGAGCCAGGCTTTCAGCTCGCTCTTCTCCGCCGGCGACATCGAGGACGGCCAGAGATGCGGCGGGAAGATCATCAGCTCGAAGTTGCGGTAGCCCTGCGACGCCAGGTGCTTCAGCGCCCCATGGCCGGAATGGGAATAGAGGAAGGGAAAAGTCGAGGCGGCGACGCGGAGATCGGTCATGGCGGGTCCCTCCTGTTGAGGTCAGAGCATGGCTTCGAGGCGCGTGTTGACAATCATCTCCGCAACATGCGCCTGGTCGGGCAGGCGGAGCAGCAGGCAGACGATCTCGGCGATGGTCTCGGGCCTCATGCGCCCGGCGGCGGGGGTCGCGCCGGGCAGGCCCGCGATCAGCTCCGTGTCGATCGCACCGGGGCAGAGCGCGGTCGCGCGCACGCCGGCCTCATGTCCCGCGAAGCGCGCGGCATGCGTCAGCGCCATCAGCGCGTGCTTGGTCATGGCGTAGCCCAGCGGCGCCGAGGGATCGCGGATCCGCTTGCCGTCGGTGGAGGCGACGTTGACCAGCCGCCCATGCCCCGAGGCGCGCAGATGCGGCATCGCCGCACGGATCGCGCGCAGCGGGCCCTTCACGTTCACCGCCCACATCTCGTCGAGCGCGGCCTCGTCGCCTTCCTCCAGCGTGAAGCGCTTGAGGATGCCGGCATTGTTCACCAGCGCGTCCAGCCTGCCATGCGCGGCGACCGCGCCTTCGATCCAGGACGCGGCGCTGGCGGGATCGATTGCGTCGTAGCGATGCCAGGTGACGCGCGCGCCGCCCTCCAGCGCGAGCTTGCGCGCGGGATCGCGAACGCCGCAGGCCAGGCAAAAACCTTCCGCATGCAGCCGCCGCGCGATCGCCGCGCCGAGGCCGCGCCCCGCGCCGGAAATCGCGACGACACGGCCGGCGGCGGGCAGCATCGCGTCCATCAGAACAGGCCCTGATAGACGCCGCCGTCGTTGACGAGGTTCTGGGCCGTCATGAAGCCGGCCTGCGCGCTGCAGAGATAGGCGACGAGGTCTCCGCACTCCATCGGATCGGCGAAGCGGCCCGCGGGGCATGTCTTCAGCCGGTCCTGTACGATCGCCTCATAGGTCGTGTTCCCGCGCTTTGCGTGGCCATGCAGGTTCACGCGCAGCGCCTCGGTGTCGAACAGGCCAGGGCAGACGCTATTGATGGTGACGTTGTGCGGAATGAGCTCGCGCGCCATGGACGCGATCGCCGCCGCCAGACCCGCCCGCGCGGAATGGCTGTGCGCGAAGCCCACCTGCGGGAACTTGATGAAGGAGACGCTGATGTTGACGATGCGGCCGAACTTCCGGTCGCACATGCCGGGCGCGGTGCGGCGGATCAGCTCCACCGCGGTGTAGAAATGCTCGTTCCACCAGCGTTGCCATTCCGCGCGGTCCCACGTCCGGAAGTCACCTGGCACTTGGCGGGTGCCGGGGCTGGTCACCAGGATGTCCGGCGCCGGGCAGGCCGCCAGCAGCGCGTCGTGCCCGGCATCGCTGTTGACGTCGCCGGCGACGGTGGTCACGCGCACGCCATGGGCGCGGCGGATCGCCTCGGCCGCTTCCTCCAGCGGGCCTGGCGTGCGCGCCATGATGGTGAGGTCACACCCCTCGCGCGCCAGGCTTTCCGCGCAGGCACGCCCGAGGCCCTTGGAAGCCGCGCAGACGATGGCGTGGCGGCCGCGTATCCCGAGGTCCATCTCAGCCGATCCCGAGTTCCTTAAGGCCCCGCTTCAGCCCATCCAACGGCTCGCCCTTGAGCGGCTGCAGCGGCGGCCGCGGCACGCCGCCGCCGGGAAAGCCGAGGTGATCCATCGCCGCCTTCGTCGCGGGATAGAGCGTGCGCCCGCCGCTGACGAAAAGGTCGGTCAGGCGGCGTGACGTCGCCTGCAGCCGCTCTGCCTCCGCCTGGCGGGCGGGATCGCGCGCGGCGTACCAGAGCTCCGTCGTGCCGCGCCAGACATTGGGGAAGCAGTCCACCGTGCCGTCCGCGCCGGCATGGACCGCCGGCACGCCGAACACGGACGACGGCCCGCAGAAGACGCGGATGCGGTCCTTCACCGCCAGCAGCGTGGCGTAGAAGTTGTTCCAGTCGCCGCTGCTCTCCTTGATCGCCACGACCTTTTCGAGGTCCGCCAGCCGGGAGGCCAAGGCCGGCGAGATCGCGTTCACCGCATTGCCCGGGATGTTGTAGGCGACGATCGGCAGCGGCGAGGCCGCGGAGACCGCGGCGAAATGCGCGAAGACCTCGTCATCCGTCAGCTTCACGAAATACGGCGGCAGCACCAGGATGCCGTCGGCGCCGGCTTCCTTCGCGGCATGCGCCAGCGCGATGGTGTCGGCCGCACCGACGCAGCCCGTACCGACGATCACCGTGCCGCGGCCCTTCGCCGCCGCCGCGGCTTCGCGGTACAGCGCCTTGCGCTCCTCCATCGCCAGCGACCAGAACTCCCCGGTGCAGCCGCAGGCGACGACGCCGGTCGCGCCCTCCTCCATTAGCCGCAGGACATTGGCGCGGAAGCCAGCGGCGTCCACGCGGCCCTCGGCGTCGAAGGGTGTCGTCACCGCGGGCATCGGGCCCGACCAGTCCACGCTGTTGCGGTCCATCGTATTCCTCCTCAGGCCGCGATAGGCTGCGGCGCGGTGCAGGCGGCGTCCAGGCGCAGGCCCGATGCGGCATCGAACAGGTGCAGCCTCGCCGCGCGCACGCCCCAGCGCAGCGCCTCGCCGGCGGCCAGCGGCAGCGCGGCGTCGGCGCGGATCGTCAGCACGTCGCCGCCGGCGATGTCGAGCTGCGCGATCTGCTCATGCCCATGCGGCTCCACCAGGCGGATGCGGGATTCGAACGGGCCGTCGCCGACCACGATGTCCTCGGGCCGCAGGCCCAGCACCATCTCGCCAGCCGCCGCGCCGGTCAGGCCGAGGCGGAGCGCGGGATGCGCGAAGCCGCCGGCCTCGGCCCGGCCGCGCAGCAGGTTCATGGTCGGCGCGCCGATGAAGCCCGCCACGAACAGGTTGGCCGGGCTGTTGTAGACCTCGCCGGGCGTGCCGACCTGCTGCAGCACGCCTTCATGCATAACCGCGATGCGGTCGGACATGGTCATGGCTTCCAGCTGGTCGTGGGTGACGTAGACGAAGGTCCGGCGGACGCGCTGGTGCAGCTCGATCAGCTCGGCGCGCATATGGGCGCGGAGCTTCGCGTCCAGGTTCGACAGAGGCTCGTCCAGCAGGAAGACGCGGGGATCGCGCACCAGCGCGCGGCCCAGCGCCACGCGCTGCTGCTGCCCGCCCGACAGCTGGCGCGGCTTGCGCGGCAGCAACTCCGTCAGGTGCAGGGATTCGGCGGCGCGCCTGACCAGCGTCTCGCGCTCGGCCTTCGCGACGCCGCGCTTCTTCAGGGGATAGGCGATGTTCTCCGCGACCGTCATGTGGGGATAGAGCGCGTAGGACTGGAACACCATCGCGACGTCCCGCGCGCCGGGTGCCACATCGTTCACGACCCGCCCGCCGATCGCAATCGTGCCGGAGGTCGGGAACTCCAGCCCCGCGAGCATGCGCAAGGACGTCGTCTTCCCGCAGCCCGACGGGCCGAGCAGCGAGAGGAACTCCCCGCCCCTGATCGCCAGGTCCAGCTCCCGCACCACGACGTTCGACCCGAAGACCTTGCGGACCTTTTCGAAGCGGACCTCGCCCTCGGCGCTGCGATCGCTCATCCCTTTACCCCGCCCGCGCCGAAGCCGCGCGTCAGGAACTTCTGCAGGAAGGCGAAGATGATGATGAGCGGGATGCTCATCATGACGGAAGCCGCCATCAGCAAGGACCATTCGATGTTGAAGGCGCTGATGAGCATGCTCATCACGCCGGTTGTCAGCGGGCGCGCGGCATCTGTGTTCACCAGCACCAGCGCGTAGAGATACTCGTTCCAGGACAGGATGAAGGTGAACAACGACGTGCTGATGATGCCGGGCAGCGCCTGCGGCAGGATCACGTCGAAGAAGGCGCTCATCCGCGTCGCGCCATCCACCAGCGCCGCGTTCTCCAGGTCGTCCGGAATGCCCTGCATGAAGCTCCGCAGCAGCCACAGCGCGTAGGGCAGCGCGAAGGTGGTGTAGGCGATCACCAGGCTCAGCAGCGTGTTCGCGACGCCGAGCCAGACCATCATCAGGTACAGCGGGAGGATCAGCACGACGGATGGCAGCAGGTAGGTGAAGAGCACGAGCTGCGCCAGCCTCTCCCGCCCCGGGTACCGGAACCGCACCAGGCTGTGCGCGCCGAGCGTCGCGACGGCGACCACCAGCAGCGTCGTCGCGGTGGACAGCACCAGCGAGTTCCGCATGTAGGTCAGGAACGGCGTGGTCCAGAGCAGGTTCGCGTAGTGCTCGAAGGTGATCGTCTCCGGCCAGAAGGTCGGCGGGATCCGGAACAGCTCGAATTGCGGCTTGACCGAGGTGATGACCATCCAGACCAGGGGGAAGGCCGTGGCCAGAACGATCGTCCAGGCCAGGATGTTGAAGGCGACGGCGCCGGCGATCTTCTTCGTCGTGCCATAAGGCGCGCGGAGGTTCATCTTGCGTCCTCGCCGCGCGACTTCAGCGCGCGGAAATAGGCGAGCATGAAGACCAGCATGACCAGCATCATCGCGACCGCGACCGCCGACGCCCGGCCCATCTGGTTCAGGCCGAAGGCTTCCTTGTAGACCATCAGTGGCAGCGTCTGCGTCCCGATGATCGGCCCGCCGCCGGTCAGCAGATAGATCAGGTCGAATTCCTTGAAGTCCCAGATCGCGCGCAGCAGGACCACGACGACCAGCACCTCGCGCAGCTGCGGCAGCGTCACGTCCCAGAAGCGCCCCCAGGCGCCGGCACCGTCGATCGTCGCGGCCTCGTACAGCTGTTCCGGGATGGTCTGCAGCCGCGCCAGCACCGCGATCACGACGAAGGGGAAGTACTTCCAGGCGCCGACCAGCACAACGCTGACCATGGCGTTCGGCATGGATCCCAGCCAGTCCAGTGGCATGTTCAGGATACCGGCCCACATCAGCATGTAGTTCAGGATCCCGTAGAGGTCGTTGAACAGCCAGCGCCAGACCAGCACGGCGACGACGGTGGACACGAAATACGGGAACAGGATCAGGCTGCGCGCGAGGCTCCGGAACAGGATCGCCTGGTTCAGCATCAGCGCCGCGGCGACGCCCAGCACGATCTGCAAGGCGAGCGTCAGCACGGTCCAGATCAAGTTGTTCAGCAGGCTCCGCCAGAACTCGGGCGACGCTGCCAGCGCGGTGTAGTTGTCGAAACCGATGAAGCTCGACGCCAGCGTCGGCGTGAAGACCGAGAACAGCGAGAGGTACAGCGCGGAGCCCAGGGGATAGACGATCACCGCGCAGAAGATCAGCACCGTCGGCGCAATCAGAATCATGCCGAGCAGCGCGTATCCGCGGTCCAGCGGATTGCGCGCCGCCCGATCCGCGGCCGTCACGCCGGAAATGGCGGGCGCCTGCGCTGACATGCGCCCGCCCTGCTCAGGCCTTCATGAGCTCATCGAGGCGCCGCGCAGTGGTGGAGACCACCTGCGCCATCGGCTCGTTGTTGAGGACGTAGCGCTGCACGGCCTCGGACAGGACGTGGCTGGCGATGATCGCGCCGGCCTTGGTGTTCGGGCGGTGGCGCGGGCTCTCCCAGCCGAGGTTGTGGCCGGACGCGGCGCGGTCGCTCATCAGGTCCACCGCGGCGCGGTTGGCCTGGATGATCGCATTCGCCTGGTACTCCGGCATCGCCGAGATGGTCTTCAGCACCGGCAGCACATGGCCGGGTGCGGCGTGCAACTGGCGGATGTAGCCGTCGGCGCGGAAGAGATGCGCGGCGAAGCGCTTCACCACGGGCATGTTCTGCGCGGCGCGCGGGATCATGACGGAGGGGAAGTCGTTGAAGGTCCAGGGCGCGACCTGGGCCGAGACCGTGGGGTAGTCGTGGCAGGTCACGCTGGCCGCGATGCGCGGGTTCTGCGCCGCGACATTGGCCAGCACGCGGCCGGCATAGATGCCGGTCGCCGTCGCGCCGGAGACGAAGGCCGTCAGGCTGTCGCCCCAGGAATAGCCGGTGGCACCAGGCGGGCAGAACTCCCGCATCGACTTGTAGAACTCGAGCGCGTTGCGGAACTGGTCGCTGTCCACCGCGACCTGCAGGTCCGGCGTGAAGATCTGCCCGCCCGCGCCATGCACGAAGCAGATGAAGATCAGGCTGGTCATGGAGTTGCGGCCATAGGGCAGGGGCGCGCCGAACACGCCGCCGCGCTGCATGCGCTGGCAGGCCGCGCGCAGCTGGTCCCAGGTGCGCGGCGCTTCGGTGACGCCGGCGGCCTGCATCAGGTCCTGGCGCATCCAGAGCATGTTGGCGGCGGAATTGCCGATGCCGGTGCCGGCGTACTGGCCCTGCGTGATCTCGTAGATGCCGTTGGCGCCGGGGTAGTAGTTCTCGGGCCCGACGGCGTTGATCACGTCGTTCATCGGCTCGAGCAGGTTGGACTGCCAGTAGGTCGCGACCGCGAAGGACGGCAGGTGCGTCACCACGGACGGCACCTGGCCGGATGCGAAGGCGGCGGCGAGCTGCGCGGGATAGCCCTCGTCGCTCGACGGCTCGAAGGCGACGCGCACGCCGGGGTTGGCTTCCTCAAAGGTGCGGATCTGGAACATGTAGGCTTCGCGCTGCGCCGGCGCGGTCTGCGGCGACCACCAGCGCAACTGGATCGGCTGCTGGCCGCGCGCGACGAGCGGCGCGCCGAGGCCGGCGGCGGCGACGCCGCCCATCAGGGCGCGGCGGCCCAAGGTGATGCGGTCGGACATGTCCCTCTTTCTCCCCGTGGCGCCTTGCGAACAGGCTTTCGCAGAGTGAACAGGATTGCTCCGTCGTCATCAAGAGGGGTTTCGCCACGCGCACGCGAACAGCCCACTTGTTCGCTTGGCGAACGCACGCCAAGATGCACCGGTGTGGGAAGGTGGCGGGATGACCGACAACGATTCCGGCCTGGCCGAGGTGCTGGACGACAGCCTGACTGAGGAGCCGCGGGCGGGTGGCGACCGTGAGCTCGTGCATTCCGCGCTGCGGCTTTTTGAGGTGCTGAAGGCCTTCCGGCGCGACCGCCCGCGCATGACGCTGACGGAAGTGGCGGAGGCCACGGGCCTGACGCGCGCCTCCGCGCGGCGCTTCCTGCTCACGCTCGTGCATGCGGGCTACGCCGAGACCGACGGCAAGCGCTTCGCGCTGACGCCGCGGCTGCTGGAGCTGGGACATGCCGTGATGGCGACGTCCTCGGTCTGGGACGTCGCGCGGCCGATCCTGGCGGCGCTATCGGAAAAGCTCGGCGAGAGCTGCTACGGCGCGGTGCTGGACGGGAACGAGGTGCTGTACGTCCTGCACATCCCCTCCGCCCGGCACCTCATCAACGTGGATCTCCGCGTGGGCAGCCGCACGCCGGCCTATTGCACCTCGGTCGGACGCGTGTTGCTGGCTGGTCTGACGCCGGCGGCGGCGGAGGGCGTGCTGGCGGCCTCGAAGCCGGAGGCGCGTACGCCGAAGACGGTGACGGCGAAGGGCAAGCTGCTGCAGGCGGTTGACCAGGCGCGGCGCCAGGGCTGGGCCATGGTGGACGAGGAACTGGAGCTCGGCCTGCGGTCGCTCTCGGTCCCGCTGCGCGGCCGCGGCGGCGTGACGGTGGGCGCGATCAACATCTGCGGCCCGACCTCGCGCGTGGCGCTGGAGGAGCTGCGCACCACCTTCCTGGGCGAGATGCTGGACGCCGCGGCGCGTATCCAGGCCGCGATCGAGTAGCCCTCAGGCGAAGCGCGCAGCGGAAAATCGCGCGATGTCGAAGCCCGCGTCACCGCCGCGCAGCGCAGCCGCGGCGAGCCGCCCGACCAGCGGCCCGAGCGTGTAGCCCGCATCGCCCGGCACGGCGAGGAACAGGCCGGGGCAGCCCGGCGCCTCGCCCAGCACGCATTGCCCGTCACCGGTGGTGTTGATGCCGGCCCACGTCCGCAGCAGCCGCAGCGACGCGATGCCCGGGACGAGATGCGCGGCCAGGCCCAGATTGCCCGTCAGGCTCGACAATTCGACGGTGGGATGCCCGGCCTCGATCCGCGCGGGCCAGCCGCCGCCGACCACGACATGCCCGCTGGCGAGCTGCTTCAGCGTGATCATGCGCTCGGCATGCTGCACCAGGTGGTTCAGCACGGGGCGCGTCGCCTCGGTGATGTTCATGTGCAGCGGCTCCGCCACCGTCGGCACGCGCAGCCCGAGCGGCGCGAGCAGCGCGCCGGTCCCCGCACCGGCCGCGACGATCACGCGGCCCGCGCGGATCGCGCCGGCCGCCATGTGCAGCACCCATGCCGCGCCGTCGCGCTCGATCCGCTCGACCCGCGCCGCGCCCTCGATCGCACCGCCCAACGCCAGAAGCGCCTCGCGGATCGCGCGGTTGGCGAGCAGCGGGTTCAGCTTGCCCTCATGCGCGCAGAGTTCCGCGCCGATGACGCTGTCGCCGAGATAGGGCGCGATGCTGCGCAGCTCGTTGCGCCCGATCATCGCGACATCCAGACCGAGCTCGGCCTCGCGCGCGCATTTGCGCGCGAGGAACTCGTAGCTTTCCGGTGTCTCCGCCACCATCAACCCGCCGGACGCCTTCAGCTCGAAGCTGGTGCCGAGCTCCTTCTCCAGCTCCGCCCAACGCCGCGCCGCCGCGACATAAAGCGGCAGCGACCGCTCCAGCCCCGGCACCTGGTCGGGATACATCCGGATGAAGCGGCTCTGCATCTGGACGTGCAGGCTGCCGGCATTGGCGCTGCTGCCGGACAGCCGCCCGGCATCGTCCAGCACGATGACCTGCTCGCCCTCGCGCGCGAGTTCCAGCGCGGCGCACATCCCAACGATGCCGCCGCCGATCACGGCGACCGCCACCTCACGCACCAAGGCAGCGCCTCGCGAGCTCCGCATGCGTGGTGAACCACACCCGGCCCTTCGCCGCGGCGTGGCGGATGATCTCGTCCAGGATCCAGATCCGGCTGCGATAGCCGATCACGAAGGGATGCATCACAAGCTGGAAGACGCTGCCTTCCTCCCATGCCGCGTCGAATTCGCGGAGGAAGATGCGCAATACGTCCTCCGGCGTCGCATAGGGCCGCGTCGTGGGGTTGCGGTTGAACAGCAGATAGACCGCATCGTCGCGCAGCCATTCCACCGGCACCTCGACCAGGCCCGTCGGCGCGCCGTCCAGCAGCAGCTCATACGGTTCCTCATCCGCCATCATGCTGCTGTCGTAGAGCAGGCCGAGCTCCTTCACCGTCGCGATGGTGTGCGGGCTCAGGTCCCATTGCGCCGCGCGATGCCCGACGGGATCGCGCCCCGACAGTTTCGCCAGCGCGTCGCGCGCGCGCAGCATCAGCTCGCGCTCGGTCGCGGCATCCAGGATCGAGGTGTTCTCGTGGATCCAGCCATGGATTCCGATCTCGTGCCCCGCGGCGGCGATCCGCGCCGGCTCCTCCGGCCCGATCAGCGCGGCGACGGCAGGGCAGAAGAAGGTCGCGGGCACGCCGTGCTTCTCCAGCACGGAGAGTATCCGCGGCACGCCGACGCGCCTTCCGAACTCGCCCCAGGCGAGCCGGCCCACGCTCTCGTCCCCGCCGCCCATCGCGAAGGTCTCGTGGTCGCAGTCGAAGGAGAGCGCGACGGCGCAACGCGCGCCGCCCGGCCATGTCGGCCGCAGCCGCCGCCCCGCGCGGACGCGGCCGACGGCGGACCGCCAGCGTTCCTCCGGCCACTCCCAAGGGCGCGGGGTGGTCACTCCGCCGCCTGCTGCTGCGCGCCCCCGCGGTGCTTGCGGAGATACGCCCGCCAGGTCGTCGCCCAGCGCGCGGGGTCCTCGCAGCCCTCGCCGTTCACCTTGCCGATGGCGGCGTTGTGCGGCGCGGTGCGCACCACATCCGGCGTCGCATAGGCCTCCTCGCAGCACTTGTGGACCACCGCGACCCAGGTGTCGATGTCCTCCTTCGACCAGAGCTCGCCGGCCTCCGGCGTGAAGGGCTCGGGAAAGTGCCAGGGCTCATGCGCGAGCCAGGGCGCGTCCACGCCGAAATCGGTCATGCGGTTCGCGACCTCGCCGACGCCGATGCCGGTCTCCTCCTTCAGCTGGCCGAGGGAATAGCGCGTCATCTCCATGCGCGGCCCGTCGATCGTCGGGTGCGACTTGGAGACGCCGCGGATCGCCAGCAGCCCCTTCTCCATGTAGTTGTTCGCCAGCACGGAGAGGTCGGAGGCCTCGTTGATCCCCTCCGCCCCCATGCCGCGCGCCCAGGCATAGGCGCGCATGACGATGTGCAGGTTGCCCATGAACTCGCGGACCTTGCCGACGGAATCGGCGGGCGCATCCAGCGTGAAGCCTGACGCAGTCTTGTTGACGATGGGCTTCGGCAGAAATCGGGAAAGTTCCTCCGTGCAGCCATAGGCGCCGGTCGCCGGCCCGCCGCCGCCCTTCGGGCCGCCGAAGGTCTTGTGCAGCATGAACATGCAGGCGTCGAAGCCGAGGTCGCGCGCCCGGATCTTCCCCATCACGCCGTTGAAGTTGGCGTGGTCGTAGAAGGCGAGCGCGCCCGCTTCCTTCACCAGCCGCACCCATTCCTTCATGTGCGGGTTGTAGATCCCCATGTCGTCGGGGTTGTTGATCATCAGTGCCGCGGTGCGGGGTCCGATCGCGGCCCTGAGGGCCGCGACGGAGGGATAGCCGCCTTCCTCGAGCGGCAGCGTGATCACCTTGAAGCCGCCCGCCGCGGCCGTGGCCGGGTTGCAGGGATGCGCCTGGATCGAGGTGACGATCTCGTCGCGCTTGCCAAGCTGGCCGGTCGCCTCCAGCCAGCCGCGCGTCACGCAGACATGGGTGTAGGCGGCATCCGCGCCGCCGGCGGCCTGGAAGGTGAAGCGGTCCATGCCGGACAGCGCCTTCAGGATCTGCTCGAAGTTCCAGACGATCTCCAGCATGCCCTGCAGCGTCGAGGGATCCTGCAGCGGATGGATCTCCGCCATCTGCGGCCGCAGCGAAAGCGCTTCCGACAGGCGCGGGTTGTACTTCATGGTGCAGGTGCCAAAGAGGCTGATCCCCACCATCCCCAGCACCTGCTGCGATAGCCGGACGTAGTGGCGCAGCGCGTCGTGCTCCGTCATCTCCGGCAGCACGGGCGCAGCCGCGCGGCGCATCGCCGGCGGCAGGAGGTCGGCGGCCGGCCCGACCGCGGCGGCGCTGTCGGGGGCAGAGAAGGTGATGCCGCGCCGGCCGGGCGCGCCGAGTTCCATCACCACGGGCTCGTTCCAGCGGGCCTGGTGGTATTCGCGGGGCTCGCTCATGCCACGATCTCCTTCAGCGCGCCGGCCAGCCGGGCGAGGTCCTCCGCGGTGTGCACTTCCGTCACGGCGTAGAGCGCGCTCTGCCCGAGCGCCGGGAAATCCGCGGACAGGTCGCGCCCGCCGAAGATCCCCTTCGCGCGCAGCGCCGCGTTCACCTGCGCGACCGTCTTCCCCGTCCCGTCGAAGTTCACGACGAATTCCTTGAAGAAGCCGCCGGGGAACACGACGCGCAGGCCCTTTACCTCCGCCACCAGCTTCGCCGCGTGATGCGCGCGCTGCAGGATGACCTCGCCGACTTCCTTGAAGCCCTGCGGCCCCAGCAGCGCCATGTAGGCGGCGCAGCCGATGGTGGTCAGGTAGACCGAGTTGCCGGTCCAGTCCTTGCCTTCCTCGCGCATGCCGTAGCTCGACTGGTGCGCCAGGCTCAGTGCGAAGCCGTGCTCGCCGGGCCTGTCGGTCGGCGCGATGGAGATGTTGAGCGTGGGATACTCGCGCGCGTAGCGCTCCTCGTCGCGGGACGCGATGAAGCCGCCAGCGCCGCCGCCGGCCAGCATATGCGCGCCCAGCGTCTGGATCGTGCCGACGACGATGTCGGCACCATAATCGCCCGGCGGCGCCAGCACGCCGAGCGAGATGGGATCGACGCCGACGATGAACTCGGCGCCCTTCGCCCGCGCCAGGCGCCCGATCTCGGCACCCCGCGCCTCGATCACGCCGAAGCTGCCGGGGTTCTCGATATAGACCGCAGCTGTCTTCTCGCTGAGCTTCGCCTTGAGGTCATCGAGGCCGAGCATCGCGCTCACCTTGTCCCAGGCAACGGCGACGACCGCGATATGCCCATGGCTGCCCTCGGGCTCGCAATACTGGCGCACCACGTCCAGCCGCTCGGGATCCATGCCGGCCGGCACCAGCACCTCGCGCCGCCCGTTCAGCCGCGACGCCATGCGCACCGCATTGCCGATCGCGCAGCCCCAGGAATAGACGGGCAGTCCGACGAATTCCATGCCGACGAGCTCGCCGAGCATCGAGCAGAACTCGAACCAAGCCTGGTTGCGCCCGTGGTCCGAGGACGGCGTGCCCCAGACGCTGGTCAGGAACTCCGTGCGTCCCACGACCTCGTCCACGATCGCGGGGACGTGGTGCTGCCAGATGCCGGATCCCAGGAAGGACAGGTTCTGCTCGCAGTCCCCATTCTTCTTCAGCAGGGACAGCATGTGCCGCTTCAGCGCGACCTCGCTGGTCAGCGCCGGCGGCAGGTCGAGCGTGCCGCGGAAGCGATGCTCCGCGGGGATCTGCTCGAACAGCGCTTCGATGCTGGGCGCGCCGATGGCGGCGAGCATCGCTGCCTTCGCCTCCTCCGTCGCATTCGCCATCCAGGGATGTCCCATACGATTCTCCCGTTCGTGGTTGTGTTCAGTCCGGTGAGGCGATCCGCATCACCATGCGCTGTCCGGGCGCCGTGTGGACCTGGGTATAGCCGGCCAGCATCGCGTCCACCTCGGCGTCGCCGGTGTCCACATGCAGCACGGGCGGATCCAGCGCCGCCAGCTTGTTCTGCCCCGCCATCACCGTGATGCCCTCGCGCCCGACACGGCGGATGACCTCCGCGCTGATCTGCTGGTTGCCGCGCCCGAACAGGAAGCCCTGCCCGCCGGTCGCCCCGGCCACGATCCCCGCTGGCGCGCGCTCCATCAGCCGCAGCAGCTGCGCCTCGTTCACGTCCGTCGCGATCAGCCGCCCGTCCAGCGCGACATCGACGCCGAGCAGCGTGCCCTCGCCGCCCAGCGCGCGCTTCACGCGCCGCAGGGTGGTGCCGCAGGCCAGGATCATCAGCTTCTCGCGCGGCCAGTCGCGCGCGAGCACGCGCGCCAGAGCGTCCAGCGCGGCCTCGTCGTCCGGCCTGGCGCCGGCCTTGCAGGCCTGCATCAGGCCGCGTTCATGCGGCACGCGCGCAACGCCATACAGACTCGCGCTCACGCGGCCCTCGCGCAGCGCCTCCTCGTCGAGGTCCATCACCTCGGCCTCGCGCAGCCTGGCCTCTCCGGCGAGGAACTTCGCCGCCGTCCGGCCGGCCGCGCGCGGCGTGGTGCCGAAGACCGCAGAGTGCATCTTCACGCCCGTCGGCACGCCGAGGATCGGGATGGCGTTGCCGACCGAGGCCAGCACGTCGCGCGCCGTGCCATCGCCGCCGGCAAACAGCAGAAGGTCCGGTTCCAGTTCCAGCAGCGCGGCCGCGGCGCGTCGCGTATCGCCGGCGTCGCCCGTTGGCGCCGGCAAGCCGGAAAGGATGCGCGGGCTCAGCCCCGCCGCGCGCGCCGAGACCTCGCCGAGCTCGCCCGGCGCCACGATCACCTCGATCGCCTCGCTCAGCGGCGCCAGGCAGGCCAGCGCCGCCGCGCAGCGCGGCACCGCATCCGGCACCGCGCCGAGTTCGCGCGCCCGGGCGAGGGTCTCGGCTCCATCGGTGCCCTTCAGGCCGACACGCCCGCCGAGACCCGCAATCGGGTTCACCACCACCCCGAGCCGTGCTGGCCGAGCCTTCCGCCCCATGCGTCCCGACATGCCTGCGTGCGCCATCCGAACTTCGGACCGCTATGCGGGCATCTTAAGCCGATCTTCCAGGCCCGCACTACTGGGCAAAGCGGGGCGGCGCGGACCACGCGCCAACGCTCTGCGTAACCCCGACACCGCCGAGCCTTTCCCCGCTGAAGCCCTGGCGCCGCTTTGTCGCCGGCGCGAGCGGCCTCGGGCTGCCCCCCACACCGGCAAGCGCGTGGCAGGCGCTTGAGGAGAGTGCAGCGCGCCGGGCGCTTCGCCCGATCGGACCTGCTGGGCCGCCTGCACGGCATGCGAATCAGTTCGTGTTTTGTTCTAATGCGCGTTAACATCCGATCCATGCCCTCCGACTCCGTCCCGCCCCCGTTCGACCTCGACGTCGTCGCGGCCCGCGACGCGGAGGCCCATTACCGCGGCCTCATGGCGAACGGCGCGCCGGAGGCCCGCGCCTGGGCCGAGGCGGTGGAGGTCTTCCGGCTTCACCACCCCGCCTGGCCACTGCCGCTGGCCGAGCGCGAGGCCGTGCGGGTGGTCGGCGGCATGCTGGCGTGGCGCCGCGTGCTGGACACCAAGGTCAATCGCTCCAACCACCGCGCGCCGCCGCTGCACCTGCTACGGCGCCTGGCGCGGCCGGACGGGGCGCCTAAGGGGGCGCCAGATCGGGTCGAGGAAGACGCGCAGCCGGCCGCCGCGCCTCATTGCATCGCAGGGTCGTAGTCCAGCGGCGGCGCGGCCACCCAGGTCCCGGGCGCCGCCGCCCAGTCCTCGATCGCTTCCTCCGCGAAGGCGGCCGCCGCGTCCTCCGCCGACAGGCCCTGGGCCTCGCCGCGCTCCAGCAGGAAGGCATGGCCGCGCGCAGGCTTCACGCCCGGCGAGACGAAGAGCAATCCGCTCTCGGCCAGCGCATCGGCCAGCAGGCGCCGCAGCGGCTCGGGCTCGATGTCCGGGGCGCCGCCGGCAATCGCGATGGCGACGACGCCGTCCTCGAAGCCGGTCAGCAGCGCGCTGCCCGTGCCGATGGCAGCGAGATGCTCGACGAGCGCCTCGACCAGCGCCTCGTCCACCTCGACCGCCTCCTCGTCGTCCTCCTCCTCCTCCTCCTCCTCGTCGTCCTCGTCCTCGTCCTCGAGCCCGGCCTCGTCGGGCACGGCGAGCTTGACCCGGCGCAGCAGGTCCAGCGCGCGCGCCAGCGACAGCGGCGGCTCCGCCCGGCCGCCGCCGGCGGCGTCCGCGACCACGGCGAGCCAGGCATCGAGCCGGCCATCCGCCTCGTCTTCCTCCTCGTCCTGCTCGTCGCGCGCGACCATCGGGATGGTCAGGCCGAGCAGGCAGACGTCGCGGTCCGCCGGTGCCGCGCGGGGCACCACGGGCTCCTGCCCGCTGGCCAGCGCCTCCGCGGCCTCGCGCAGTTCGGATGGCTTCAGCCGCGCCAGCGCCGCGGTCGGCACCCAGAAGGGGGCCAGGATGAGCTCGACGAAGGACGGGTCGAGTGCGATGCCGGTCAGCCGCGCCTGCAGCCCGGCCGGCAATTCGGGCCCGCGCGGGGCGTCGCCCTCGCGCAGCACGGGGCTGACGAAAAGCAGCCCCTCGCGCTGCTTCCCCTTGTCGCCGATCACGCAGGCGGACGCGGTCAGGTC
Organism: Falsiroseomonas sp. HW251; assembly: GCF_050563545.1. NCBI lineage: Bacteria > Pseudomonadati > Pseudomonadota > Alphaproteobacteria > Acetobacterales > Roseomonadaceae > Falsiroseomonas > Falsiroseomonas sp. HW251. The sequence continues at coordinate 6,928 of NZ_JBNXUM010000008.1, read as the reverse complement.
GATCTCGTGCCTGGCATAGGCGAAGTCCTCGGGCTCCAGCATCGTCGCGAGCGGGCCGAGCGCGCCGTCCAGGCGCTGGGACAGCAATTCCTCCGTGAGGTCGCCGATGAGGCTCTCATCCGCCTCCGGGTCGGTCGCCCAGCGCGCCATGCGGGCGGCGAGCGTCTTGCCCTGCGCGGGCTTCCGCGGGGCTTCCTTCAGCTCGGCCGGGTTCAGGCCGAGCGCGCGCAGCGCCGCCTCGTCCTCCAGCGTGTCGCCGGGCTCGCCCTCATAGGCCTCGGCGCCGGGGCCGGAGGGGCCCTGGCGGGACAGCCAGGCGCGCAGCGGCGCGGCGCGCAGGCGGATCACCGTGATGTCGTAGCCGATGCGCCAGGCCGCCCGCGCGGCGGTCCGCACGATGCGGGCATGCAGCGCATTGTCGAGGTGCTCGGCATCCGGATGCGCCAGGCGGAAGGCGTCCTCGTCGGCATAGATCCGCAGCAGGACCTCGTTCTCCTCGGCCTCGTGGACGAGGTCGAGGAGATGGGTGACCGAGGCCACGATGGCGTTGGCGTCCGCGATCTCGGAGCGGGGCATGCTTGCTTCCTCGGCAGGTTGGGCGACGGCTTGCCCGCCCCGGGCGACGGCGTCCAGGGGCAGGGGGGCGGCCCAGCCCTGTTCAGGGCGCGGCGTCGAGCGCCTCCGTCAGCATCGTCAGCAGCGTCGCCGCGAAGACCCGCATGTTCCCGACGCGGTCGGGGCTGCCGGTCTCGATGGTCCGCGTCAGGGCGACCGGGCCCGCCACGGCGAAGACGCCGTGCCCGGCGTCATGCCCGTAGCTGTTGCCGGTCGGCCCCGCCGCCCCGGCCTCGCCCAGGCCCCAGGTTGCGCCGAGCCTCGCCTTCGCGCCCTCCGCCAGCAGCGCCGCCATCGGCTCCGAGGCGCCCGGCGTGGCCTTGAGGCTCTCGGCCGGGATCCCGAGCAGCGCCGCCCGCGCCGCCCGCGTGTAGACCACCCCGCCCCCGAGGAAATAGGCCGAAGCCCCGGGCACGGCGAGCAGGGCGGCGGAGACCAGGCCGCCGGTCGCGCTCTCCGCCACGGCGATCGTCTCCTTCCGCGCCTTGAGCAGCGCGCCGGCCTGCGCGGCGATCGGCAGCAGGTCGTCCATGGCGTCCTTCCCGGAAGGGGTGCCGAGCTTGGCCGAGCCGGCGGTGCCGCGCCATTCGTCGTTGCGGTCTGACGGTATGTTCCTGTATTGTTCCCGCCATGCCTCGTCCTATCCCATCAACGCCGCCGATCCCCCCGGCCGGGTGGGGCGGGGAATTTGTCCGAAGCGGGCCCGGCTTGAGGGCCAAAAGGCTAAAATCCCAAAAGCCTAAAATGCCTGGCTTGCCCGCCCGCCCGCGCCTGGCGCAGACCACCTCCATGTCCTGCGACCCCGGCGAGAGCGTCGGCGCTTTTCTCTGCCAGGCCGGCCAGGTGCTGCGCGCCGCCGCCATCGAGAACCCGCGCCTCGAGGCCCGCCTCCTCCTCGCCCATGCCCTCGGCGCCACGACCGAGGCGCTGCTGCGCGACCCCCGCGCCGCGGTCCCGCCCGACGCGGCCGCCCGCTTCCGCGCCGCGCTGGAGGCCCGCCTGGTCGCCACCCCCGTCGCGCATATCCTCGGCATGCAGGGCTTCTGGACGCTGGACCTCGCGGTCTCGCCGGCAACGCTGATCCCGCGCCCCGACAGCGAAGCCCTGGTCGAGGCCGCGCTCGACCTCTTCCCCGAGCCCGCGGCGCCGATCCGGGTGCTGGACCTCGGCACCGGGACGGGCTGCCTGCTGCTGGCGGTCCTGTCCGAACGGCCGAACGCCTTCGGCATCGGCGTGGACCTGGTGCCCGAGGCCGCGGCGCTGGCCGCCGCCAACGCCGCCCGCAACGGCCTGGCCGACCGCGCCGCCTTCCTGGCCGGGGACTGGGCGGCGGCGCTGGCGGGCCGCTTCGACCTCATCCTCTCCAACCCGCCCTATATCGAATCCGACGCGATCGCCGGGCTGATGCCGGAGGTCGCGCGGCACGAACCACGCTCGGCGCTCGACGGTGGGGCGGATGGGCTCGAGGCCTACCGTCACCTCGCCGCGATCCTGCCGGGGTTGCTGGCCCCCGGCGGGGCCGCCGTGATCGAGCTCGGCGCCGGCCAGCGCCAGGCGGTGGAGGCCCTCGCCCTCTCGGGTGGGCTGGTCCCGGAGGGGTGCCGGAGCGACCTCGGCGGGGTCGAACGGGCGCTGGTCCTCCGTCCGGGACGGCAACGCCGTTGAAAAAATCCATTGGCGCGGGGCGGCCGGCACATTAGGTTGCTGTCGCGGCACCGGGCGGAATGCGCCCGGCAGCGTCGGCCAAGCCAGCAGCCCCAGGACGGGCCAACGGCTCCCCGGCGGCCGCTGATGCAACCAGCGAGACCGCGTTCCCGGTCGGGTCATCCCGCCGGCAGCGCCTATGCGAGACGGCGAACGCCCGACACATGAACATGAAGCGCATGCGCAGCCGAGGCAATCACCGCCACGGCGGCGGGGGTGGCGGCGGCTACCGCCAGAGCAGCAGCGGCGGCGGAGGCAGCGGCCACCAGCCGCTCAACCGCAACCACGTCTTCGACAGCAACGGCCCCGACGTCCGCATCCGCGGCACGGCGCAGCAGCTCTTCGAGAAGTACCTCCAGCTCGGCCGCGACGCGACCGGCGCGGGCGACCGCGTGATGGCCGAGAGCTACTTCCAGCATGCGGAACACTACTTCCGCATCCTTAACGCCATGAACCAGGCCCAGCAGCAGCAGGGCGGGCAGCAGCACCACCCGCGCAGCCGCTACCAGAACGGCCCCGACCAGGACGGCCAGGAAGGCGGCGCGGAACAGCCCGAGATGAACGGCCACGCCAACGGCCAGGCGTTGGACGGCGAACAGCAGGACGACCGCCTGCCGGAAGGGCGGGAGCCGAACTGAGGGTTGTCGCGGGTTGCATTCGGGAGGGGCGCCGCCCCTCCCGTACCCACCCCGCCAGGGGCCGGCGGGCCTCTGGACCCGCGATTAGTATAACGACGAAGGGGGAGGGGGCTTCCTGTCCCCTGCCCCTTCGTCGTTGAACCAATGGGTTCAAAGGGCCCACTGGCCCTTTGCAGGTGGGGTACGGGGAGGACAGCGTCCTCCCCGGGCAGCTCGCGACCCCCTCAGACCAGCTCCAGCCCGTCCCCGACGGCGACCGTGCCGCCATCCAGCACCTCGGCGTAGATGCCCATGTCGGCGTGGCCGTAGTGTTCGCGCAGCCAGAGCGGTGGCTTGGCGTCGCGTTGCGCGGTGGCGGGGTTCACGGTGGTCGCGGGGCAGCGGACGATGCGCTTGAAGACGCGCAGGCGCGCCTTGCCCAGCAGGATCTCCCGCCCGACCCAATCGAGTTCCGCGAAGGGCGCCGCCCCGGAGAACAGCAGGTTCGCCCGGAAGCGCAGGGGATCGAGCACCATCCCCGCGCGTTCCCCGAGTTCGGCGATCGAGGCCAGGCCGATCAGGGAGACGGCCTTGTTCGGGATGTCGGTGAAGGCGTGGCCCGGGACCTCCGCGAAGCGCATGGGCCCGCGGGCTTCCTCGCCCATGAGGGCCGTCATCCAGGCCGCCGCGGCCTCGCGCTGCGCGGGGTCGGAGAGGTCGGCGGCCAGCGGCGCCGCACCCTCTGTCCGAAGCAGCAGCGTGTTCGATCGCGGGTCGTAGGCGGAGTGGACGCGGGCGACGCGCGCATGCGCGGCCAGGCAGGCGAAGTGGCGCTTCGGCAGCCACTTCGGGTCCGCGGGATCGAAGGGCGCGTCGGCATGGGCGAAGGCGAAGCGGCGGTCGTGCGGAACGCCCTCGCCGGCGGCAAGCTCGACGTCCTCGAGGTATTCCGGCGACAGACCCTTCACGGGATAGCGACTGATACGCTCGACGCGCATACGCCTTTTCCTTGAAACCGCGGGGGGCCGCATACCACTATTCCTGGCATCCGGTGATCCTCCGTTGCCCGATCGGGGACGGCAGGCACATCGGCCTCATCGTTCACGTCCGCTCAAGAGAGGGACCGAGGAATGGACATCGAGAAGTTCACCGACCGTGCGCGCGGCTTCCTGCAGGCGGCGCAAACCATCGCGATCCGCGAATACCACCAGCGCGTCACCCCCGAACATCTGCTGAAGGCGCTGCTCGATGACGAGCAGGGCGCGGCCGCGGGCCTGATCCGCAACGCCAATGGGGACCCGAACCGCGCCAAGCAGGCCGTGGATGCCGAGATCGCCAAGCACGCCAAGGTCTCGGGCGGCGGCGCCGGCCAGCCCCAGTTCACGCCGGAGATCATCCGCGTCCTCGACGCCGCGCAGCAGCATGCGCAGAAGGCCGGCGACGAGTTCGTCGCGCAGGATCGTCTGCTGCAGGCGCTGCTCGCCGTCGATAGCAACGCATCGCGCATCCTGCGCGAGGCCGGCGTCACGCCGAAGCGCCTCGAGGAGGCGGTGGCCGATCTCCGCAAGGGCCGCACGGTGAACAGCCAGAACGCCGAGGAGCAGTTCGACGCCCTCAAGAAGTACGCGCGCGACATCACCGAGGCCGCGCGGAACGGCAAGCTCGACCCCGTCATCGGACGCGACGAGGAGATCCGGCGGACCATTCAGGTCCTCGCGAGGCGGACGAAGAATAACCCCGTGCTGATCGGCGAGCCCGGCGTCGGCAAGACCGCGATCGTCGAAGGGCTCGCGCTGCGCATTGCCAAGGGCGACGTGCCGGAGGCGCTGAAGGACAAGCGCGTCATGGCGCTCGACCTCGGCGCGATGGTTGCCGGCGCGAAGTACCGCGGCGAGTTCGAGGAGCGTCTTAAGGGCGTGCTGAAGGAAGTCGAGCAGGCCGCCGGCGACATCATCCTCTTCATCGACGAGATGCACACGCTGGTCGGCGCTGGCAAGGCCGATGGCGCGATGGACGCGTCCAACCTGATCAAGCCCGCGCTCGCCCGCGGCGAGCTGCACTGCGTCGGCGCGACCACGCTCGACGAGTACCGCAAGCATGTCGAGAAGGACGCGGCGCTCGCCCGTCGCTTCCAGCCTGTCTTCGTCGGCGAGCCCAGCGTGGAGGACACCATCTCCATCCTGCGCGGCATCAAGGAGAAGTACGAGCTGCATCACGGCGTGCGTATCACCGATGCCGCCCTGGTCGCCGCCGCGACGCTGTCCAACCGCTACATCACCGACCGCTTCCTGCCGGACAAGGCGATCGACCTGGTGGACGAGGCGAGCTCCCGCCTGCGCATGCAGGTGGACAGCAAGCCCGAGGAGCTGGACGCGGTCGATCGCGACCTCATGCGCCTCAAGATCGAGCGCGAGGCGCTGAAGAAGGAGACCGACGCCGCGTCCCGCGACCGGCTCGGCAAGCTCGAGAAGGAAGTCGCCGAGCTCGAGGAGCGCTCGCGCGAGATGACGCAGCGCTGGGAGGCCGAGAAGGGCAAGGTCGTCGAGAGCCAGAAGGTGAAGGAGGAGCTCGACAGGGCCCGCACCGAGGTCGAGCTCGCACAGCGCCGCGGCGACCTGACGAAGGCGTCGGAGCTGCTTTACGCGACGATCCCGCAGCTCGAGAAGAAGCTGGCGTCGGCCAGCGACGGCGATGCGCGCCTGGTGAACGAGGCGGTGACCGAAGAGGGCATCGCGGCCGTCGTTAGCCGCTGGACCGGTATTCCCGTCGAGAAGATGCTGGAAGGCGAGCGCGCGAAGCTGCTCCGGATGGAAGACGAGCTCCGCAAGCGCGTCATCGGCCAGGAGGAGGCGCTGGAGGCGGTTTCCAAGGCCGTGCGGCGTGCGCGTGCAGGGCTGCAGGATCCCAACCGGCCCATCGGGTCATTTCTCTTCCTCGGGCCCACCGGCGTCGGCAAGACGGAACTGGTGAAAACTCTCGCGCAGTTCCTCTTCGACGACGAGCGCGCGATGACGCGCATCGACATGTCGGAGTTCATGGAGAAGCACGCGGTCTCCCGCCTGATCGGCGCGCCACCCGGCTATGTCGGGTACGACGAGGGCGGGGTGCTGACGGAAGCCGTGCGGCGCCGCCCCTACCAGGTCGTGCTCTTCGACGAGGTCGAGAAGGCGCATGAGGACGTCTTCAACGTGCTGCTGCAGGTGCTCGACGACGGGCGGCTGACGGACGGGCAGGGTCGGACGGTCGACTTCCGCAACTGCATCATCGTGCTGACGAGCAACCTCGGCAGCCAGGCGATCGCGGAACTGCCGGAGACGTCCGACATCGAGGCCGCGCGACCCGCGGTGATGCGAGCAGTGCGGGATCGCTTCCGGCCGGAATTCCTGAACCGGCTGGACGAGATCGTGCTGTTCCGGCGCCTCGCACGAGGGGACATGGCGGCGATCGTCGACATCCAGCTCGGCCGGCTGCGCAAGCTGCTGGCGGACAAGCAGATCACGCTGGATCTGGATGCCGGCGCGCGGGAATGGCTGGCCGAGGCAGGCTACGACCCGACCTATGGGGCGCGGCCGCTCAAGCGCGTCATCCAGCGCAGCCTGCAGGACCGCTTGGCGAACCTCCTGCTGGAAGGCCGCGTGAGGGATGGCGAGCGGCTGAGTGTGACCGCGGGCCCGGACGGGCTCGAGGTGACGCAGGCCGGGCCGGAATCGCGTCGGGAAGCCGCTTGATTCGCAGGCGCATGCGTCAAGCATGCGCCGCGGGATGGCTGCCATGATGCGCGCTGCATGACAGCGCGTTGACACCGGTCGGTGAGACCAATAAACAGCGCCTCACCGACGGACCACGCGGTTCGACGGTCGCCGAAAAGGCAGGGCTTGAAAGCAGCGGCTCCGGCCGCTATCTTCGTCGCCCTCGCCACGGTATCGGCGAGACCCCATCACCTCCGAGGTGGTGTCCCTGGTTGGGCGACTGGCCCGGGGCAGGCGGGGTTT
>NZ_JBNXUM010000079.1:0-1591 GCF_050563545.1 Falsiroseomonas sp. HW251 | reverse complement strand
CGAGGTTGTGTGGAAACGCGCCGGTTGGCGACGACGCGCGAGAGCGCAAGGCCCGTTGGCTGCACGAGACGTGCTCTGCGCGACGGTCCTCAGGCCCGGGCGGCGGCGATCACGGTCCCGACGCCCTTGATCGCGATCGCCCGCTTCAGGTTGTAGGCCAGCACCTGGAGGCTCATCTCGGTCCGGACCTGTCTGAGCGTTCGGGTGAGGAAGTGGGTCGCCCCCATCCACGCCTTGATCGTGCCGAACGCGTGCTCGACCGTCCGCCGCCGGACCCGCATCGCGTCCGGGCGCTGGTCCAACCTGCGCTGCATGGCGTCCAGCACGCCCTCGTGCTCCCAGCGCGCGACGCGTCGCCATGGGGCCGGCGTGCACCGCGCCTTGATCGCGCAGCCTGCGCAGTTGGTGGTCCAGTAGTAGCGCAGCGTCTTGCCGGTCTCGTCCACGCGGTCGAACCGCCACCCCAGCGTCTCGCCCGCGGGGCACCGGTAGGCGTCGCTCTCGGGCAAGTACACGAAGTCCCACTTGCCGAACCGCCCGTCCGCCTTCGCGCCGGAGGTCAGGGTTGCGGGCACGAGCGGCGTGATCCCCGCCGCCTCGCAGGCAACGATCTCCTCGCCGGAGAAGTAGCCGCGGTCGGCGATCACCGTCAGCGTATCGCCGCCCATGGCGTCCCGCGCCCGGCTCGCCATCACGGTCAGCTGCGCCCGGTCGTGGCCCTCGTTCGTCACCTCGTGGGCGACGACGAGGTGGTGTGTCGTCTCCACCGCTGCCTGCACGTTGTAGCCGACCACGCCCGTGCCCCGGCCGCTCGTCGCCATCGAGCGCGCGTCCGGGTCGGTGAGCGAGATCTGCCCGTCGGGTGCGGCGCGCAACGCTGGCTCCATCGCCCGCAAGCGCCTCGTCTGCTCGCGGAGCGCCGCGATCTTTTCCTTCAGGCGGGCCGACTTGGCTTGCAGAACCTCGTCGCCCTCGTGGCGGTCGGCCGCCTCCATCGCGTCCAGGTAGCGCGCCACGCTCGCCTCGATCTGCTCGACGCGCTTGGCCAGCTTGTGGGGCGTGAAGTTCTTGTCGCGGTTGTTCACCGCCTTGAACTTGCTGCCGTCCACCGCGACTGTCGCGTCCCCGAGCAGGCCGAGCCGCCGGCACAGCGCCACGAACTCTCGGCAGGCGGCGCGGATCGCCGTGCCGTTGTCCCGGCGGAAGTCGGCAATGGTCTTGAAGTCGGGCGCCAGCCGGCCCGTCAGCCACATCAGCTCCAGGTTCCGCCCCGCCTCGCGCTCCAGCCGCCGGCTCGACGGGACGCGGTTCAGGTAGCCGTAGATGTAGATCTTGAGCAGCGTCGCCGGGTGGTAGGCAGGGCGGCCCGTTGCCGCCGGCTCGGCCCCCTCGAAGCCGAGCGCCGCCAGGTCGAGCGCATCCACGAAGGCATCGACCGCGCGGACCGGATTGTCCTCGGCCACGTAGTCGTCCACGCAATCGGGAAGCAGCTGGCTCTGCCGCCGGTCCGCACCTTCGACGAAGCGCTTCATCCCGGCCTCCGCAGCGACGCCAGGATTCTGGCGCACCGCGCCGTTTCCACACAACCTCG
>NZ_JBNXUM010000078.1:0-1740 GCF_050563545.1 Falsiroseomonas sp. HW251 | reverse complement strand
AAAATCCGGCAGGTCGACGAGCGCGAGCAGCAGGCCGGCGACCCAGAAGACGTGCATGTGGGTGAAGAGCGCGAGCAGGCCGAGCACGGCGACGATCTCAAACTGCAGCTTGTGGCCGCGATGGGCCATGCGCTCGGGCAGGGTGTGGATGCGCAGGAAGACCAGCCCGAAGCCCAGCACCGAGACCAGCAGGATGCCGCCCGCCACGAGCAGAAGCGGGTCGGAGCCGTCCGCCCCCGGCAGGAAGAAGGGAAGCGCATGCGGCGCGGCCGGATGCATCTCGGCAGTCGTTGTCACTGACGCACCAACCTTCCGACCCGTGACGCGCCGTGCCATCGCGGGCCAGGCGCGGGGACTCCGATGCCGGACCATACAGGCGGGCTTGCGGATCGTCATCACGCCAGCGGCGCATGCCGTGCCGCCGCGCAGGAGAAGCGAGCCTCCAGAACCCGTGTTTTCCGATAGCGCTCGGCGCCGTCGCAGCATCGTGCCTGCGCTAGTCTCGCAGCCAGAAGCGGAGCCCGCGTGAGGCCAGGCGACCCGCGGGCCTCGTCGCCTGCGGGATCGAGAGGCGTCAAAGCGGCCCGGGGAGGAACGCTGAGATGGACGGTACCAACGTGGCGCCCGGCCCCCTTTCGCCGGTGCGCGGCTGGCGCGACTTCGAGCCGGGACGCTGGCAGCGGACGATCGACGTCCGCGACTTCATCGTCCGCAACGTCACGCCCTATGAGGGCGACGAAACCTTCCTCGTCGGTCCGACCGCCCGCACCCTCGCGGTGTGGGAGAAGCTGCAGCCCTTCTTCCGGGAGGAGCAGAAGAAGGGCGTGCTCGACGTCGACGCGGCAACGCCGTCCACCGTGCTGGCGCATGCGCCTGGCTACATCGATCGCGACAACGAGGTGATCGTAGGCCTGCAGACCGACAAGCCGTTCAAGCGGGCGATCTTCCCCGCGGGCGGGCTCCGCATGGTGGAGGCCGGGCTGAAGGCCGCCGGCTTCCCCGCCGACCCCGCGGTGCACGAGGCCTTCACCAAATACCGCAAGACGCACAATGACGGCGTCTTCGACGCCTACACGCCGGAGATCATGCGGTGCCGGAAATCCGGCATCATCACCGGCCTGCCGGACGCCTATGGCCGCGGCCGCATCATCGGCGACTACCGCCGGGTCGCCCTCTATGGCACCGACCGGCTGCTCGCGGCCAAGCGCGCGGAACGCGCCCAGGTCGACGAGATGTGGCCCTCCGACGAGATCATCCGCACGCGCGAGGAACTCGCGGAGCAGATGCGCGCGCTGGAAGACCTCGCGGAGATGGGCAGGCGCTATGGCTGCGACATCGCCCGCCCCGCCGAGACCGCGCGAGAGGCCGTCCAGTGGACCTACCTGGCCTATCTCGGCGCCATCAAGGAGGCCAATGGCGCGGCCATGTCGATCGGCCGCATATCGACCTTCCTCGATGCATACGTCGATCGCGACCTGCGCGAGGGCACGCTGGACGAGGCCGGCGCGCAGGAGCTGATCGACCAGCTCGTGCAGAAGCTGCGCATCGTGCGCTTCCTCCGCACGCCGGACTACGACGCGCTGTTCAGCGGCGATCCCTACTGGGCGACCGAATGCGTCGGCGGCATGGACCTCGATGGCCGCACGATGGTCACGCGGACGAGCTACCGCGTGCTGCACACGCTGACGAACCTGGGGCCGGCGCCGGAGCCGAACATCACCGTCCTCTGGTCGAAGCAGT
>NZ_JBNXUM010000077.1:0-1896 GCF_050563545.1 Falsiroseomonas sp. HW251 | reverse complement strand
GGCGAGAAGCAGATGCACCATTGGCGGGATGCGCTTCTGGTGCACGAGGTTGTCGGTCACAGTCTGCAGGCGGAAGTTGATGAGGTCGCGCTCGCCAACGCAGTTCTGCCCGTCCTGCCAGACCATCAGCGGTGCGCCGCGCACGGTGTCGATGCCGGCGTTGGCGTACAGCCAGTAGTTCGCCGTAGCGCCCCCGTATATGCGACTGGTGACGGTACGGCGCTCAGAAAGCGTGCCTTGCGCCGCGCCAGGGATCGGATAGCTGTCCGGTGTGTAACCGGCAACTGAGTTCGTCCCGACGTCACGCCCGCCGGAGTACAGCGTGAAAGTGTGGGTGGCGCCGATGCGCAGCGTCTCCAGCCGGTGCCAGAAGTTCGTGCCGGACACCCTGGTCATCGGTACCGGCGACCACCCGTCGATCGCGATTGTGGCGGGTTCATCGGAGGCGAGGGCGAACAGAAAGTCCTGCCCCCAGACCGCTGCGACGTTGCCGGACGCGGCAGTGCCGACCGTGGTGGTGCCGGCCGTGGGAGTGGCAGATGCCGCGGGCACGGCGGCGGCACCCCCTGCCTGCAGACCCGGAAGGTAGCGGGTCATCAACTGCGCGAGGTCGGGTCCGTTGGAGCGAGCGGCTTCGAAAAGTTTGCGCAGATCTTCCAATTCGGGCGACGCGGAGCTTGCAGGCCGAGCAGCACTTTGGGCCGCGGCGTCGAGCGTGGCTGCCAGCAATGCACCCGCGGCGGACGCGGCCAGCGCCCCGCGCCTTGAAATCGCTTCCATGTGCGTGTCCTCGACGATCCTGTTGGCCGACGCTTCCGCTCGGACGGACAGAGCCTATCGCCGCGCTGTGGCCTTTGCCATCAGGAAGGAGGCCAGTCGGCTCGGTCTTCGCTGCTCAACGCCGGCCTAGCAGTGCGGCTGACTCCGGAAACCTCGCCGAGCTTCGCCTGACTCACTGCGGCTTCGATCTCGTTAGCCGCACCATAGGTAGGTGCTGCGCCGCGCGAGATGCGGCGCAGAGCCATTCCCGCAGCTTCGACCAGCGCCGCCGTCCGGCCACGCCGCGCACAGCGATCGCGACGGCCTTCGGCTGCCCGACTGAGACAACCAGCCGCTTCCGCTGCAACGCTGTCTCCCCGGCCTTGTACTGGCCGGGATGACGGCGAAGCTGGCGCAGGATCCCACGCTCGATGCCTTCGTGCTCGGCCGCACGCGGCTCGGCCGCTGGGCGACGCCGCAGGACGTTGCCGGCGCCGCGCTCTTCCTACTCTCGCCGGGTAGCGCCTTCGTCACGGGCCAGCTGCTGATGGGTGGACGGGGGTCTGTCGATCCAGGCCTGAGTAATGGGCGCGCGCGGGCAGTCTACTCGGCCGCGGCGTCGTTGAAGCGTACGCAGCCGTGCTTAGTAGCGATGACATCGTCAGGAACCTCGACGAAGCCCTGGCGCGGACACGGCGAGGTCATCTCCAGCAGGTTTGCGCGGCCGGCAGGCATTGGCGGCGGGATCGGAGTGGAAGCGAGGCGCGCGCCTCATGCCAAATAGGGCCGACGCCCCTGCGCGACCAAATCCGGGCAGAATCCCGCTTTAGGCGCCAGTGCGCGTCGCGTCGCATCACGGGTTCAAAGCATCCTACCGGCGACGCATTTCGCCGGTATTTTCGGAGCCCAAACGCTTGCTCCGCCGCGCGCTCGTGCTGCTGCTGCGCCTCTGGCACGCCGCATTCTGCATTCGTCAATCAGCCTTTCGCGTCCCATCATCCCTAGGCTGCCCGTGCATCTCCTCCCCCCTCCTCGACCGCATGAAGCTGGGTCGAGGACTGGAGTGTCCGGCGTCGGCGCCTTTGGGACAGATCGGGGAAGTTGAGGAGCGGAGGATTTCTGGCTCATCGTAACCGT
>NZ_JBNXUM010000076.1:0-2162 GCF_050563545.1 Falsiroseomonas sp. HW251 | reverse complement strand
CGCGAGAAGCAGATGCACCATCGGCGGGATGCGCTTTTGGTGCACGAGGTTGTCGGTCACAGTCTGCAGGCGGAAGTTGATGAGGTCGCGCTCGCCAACGCAGTTCTGCCCGTCTTGCCAGACCATCAGCGGTGCGCCGCGCACGGTGTCGATGCCGGCGTTGGCGTACAGCCAGTAATTCGCCGTGGCGCCGCCGTAGATGCGGCTGGTGACGGTACGGCGCTCCGAAAGTGTGCCGCGCGCTGCGCCAGGGATCGGATAGCTGTCCGGTGTGTAACCGGCAACGGAGTTCGTCCCGACTTCGCGCCCGCCGGAGTACAGCGTGAAGGTGTGGGTGGCGCCGATGCGCAGCGTCTCCAGCCGGTGCCAGAAGTTCGTGCCGGACACCCTGGTCATGGGTACCGGCGACCGCCCGTCGATCGCGATTGTGGCCGGTTCATCGGAGGCGAGGGCGAACAGAAAATCCTGCCCCCAGACTGCTGCGACGTTGCCGGACGCGGCAGTGCCGACCGTGGTGGTGCCGGCCGTGGGAGTGGCAGATGCCACGGGCACGGCGGCGGCACCCCCTGCCTGCAGACCGGGAAGGTAGCGGGTCATCAGCTGCGATAGGTCGGGTCCGTTGGAGCGGGCGGCTTCGATAAGTTGGCGCAGGCCTTCCAATTCGGGCGACGCGGAGCTTGCGGTCGGAGCAGCACTTTGCGCCGCGGCTTCGAGCGTCCCTGCCAGCAATGCACCCACCGCGGACGCGGCCAGCGCCCCGCGCCTTGAAATCGCTTCCATGTGCGTTTCCTCGACGATCCTGTTGGCCCGACGCTTCCGCTCGGACGGACAGAGCCTATCGCCGCGCTGTAGCCTTTGCCATCAGGAAGGAGGCCAGTCTCGGTCTTCGCTGCTCAACTCCGGCCGCGCAATGACTCCGGAAACCTCGCCGAGCTTCGCCGGATTCACTGCGCCTTCGATCTCGTTAGCCGCGCAGCACCATAGGTAGGCGCTGAGCCGCGCCAGCTGCAGCGCTGAGCCATTCCCGCAGCTTTGACCAGCGGCGCCGTCCGGCCACGCCGCGCACAGCGATCGCGACGGCCTTCGGCTGCCCGACTAAGACAACCAGCCGCCTGCCACGCGTGACGCCGGTGTAGAGCAGGTTCCGCTGCAGCATGGCGTAGTGCTGGGTCAGCACCGGTATGACCACGGCGGGATACTCGCTGCCCTGGCTCTTGTGGATTGTAACCGCGTAGGCGGGTGCCAGCGCATCGAGCTCGCCAAAGCCTTAGGCCACCGCGCGCCCGTCGAAGACCACGGTCAGCTCGCCGGCCTCAGTCTCGATTGCGGTGATCGTGCCAACGTCGCCGTTGAACACTTCCTTCTCGTAGTCGTTGTCGAGCTGCATGACCTTGTCGCCCGGTGCGAAGGTCCAGCCGAACCGCTCGACTTTCCGCTCGCCGGCGGGGTTCCACGCCGCGCTTACAGTAAAGGAGCTCCCATCCCCATCCCGGTAGGGACGCGGGTTACCCCGCGCCCCCCGGACAGATCCGAGCGTGCGCTGCTAATGCACTCGGCTCCCACCCCGGGTGTTTGACAATGAAGCGTTGCTGCGGATACGGGTGCTGGACCCTGGCGGGCGGCAGCCACCGCGCGGCGATCGGCGCCATTCGCGCCCAGGTCACGTGGCCCTTTTGGCTGCGGCGCCCGAGCGCCCGCTTCTAGTGCCAGGTCACCTAGTGCACGAAGGACGTGATGGCCTGCGAGTTTGTGGGCGCCGCGTGATACGCGCGATAGCCGCTCACCACCTGGCCGAGCCAGTGCCCCTGCTCGGGCACCGGAATGCGATGCAACCGGTGAGACGCGTCTCACGGCACCCAGCGGATGCAGCAAGCGGCGGCGTTGGATGGTGCGGTGTTTGATGCGTTCTCGGTCGCGCAGGATCGTGGGTCCGCGGCCGAAGTTGAAGTTGCCCCACTTCCGTGGACGGTTAGCGGGTAGATCAGTTGTTCTCGGCCATGGCTCTGGCTTCGTATTCGATGGGCGAGAGGTAGCCCAGGGCGGAGTGGCGCCTGGTCGGGTTGTAGAAGCCCTCGATGAAGGCGAACACCGCCATCCGTGCCTCGGCCTGGGATCGGAAGCTGCGGCGGTCCAGCAGCTCGCACTCGAGGGCGGCGAAGAAC
>NZ_JBNXUM010000075.1:0-2198 GCF_050563545.1 Falsiroseomonas sp. HW251 | reverse complement strand
CATAAGAGCGAGGCTTCCGTTCAGTTCGAGCAGCTAACCGGCCGCCGCCGGCTCGTCGCTGCGCCGAAGATCGTCGCAGTTGTAGCGGAATACGTCGCCGGCGGGCCGGCTTCTCCAAGGCGCGTTGGGAACCGGTCTGCCGCTTGGAACGTGGAACGTCGCGGACGGCGTCAGATGCTCGACCCGTGTGGGCAAAACAACGTAATCAAGGGCCGGCTCGCGGGTGCAAGCTCGCACCAAATCGGCCTCGCTTGGCGGGTTCTCGCTGATCTGCATCAATCCAAAACAATCGATTTCTGACCGTTGGAATCGGAACGATGGAAGACGTTCTGCGAAACTGACTGCCGTTGCCCTGAAAAAACCCGCTCCCGTACCCTGGGCGCACGAGAAGTAGGAGGCCTGCCGAAGGCGGAGCCAGACCACTTCTAGCCCCCCCTCCCAATATATGTTGCTGTTGCGAGGCACGAAGTCCCGAAGTGGGTCTTCAACCGGTACCTGCGTCTCGGTGAATTTCTGCCAGTCGGAACGCTGGTCGAACGTCATAACGGCAGCGGTCGCAAGTGCGATGCCGCAGAGCCATCCAACCGACATCGATCGCTGACGTAAGCGCCCCGTCAAGACGGTCCAGAGCAGCAGTGTTCCACCGCCGGAAAGCATGCAGGCGCGGGCAGCGCTGACCAACCCGCTCGTGTCCGGAGAACTGTCAAAGACGACCGACGCGGACATCAATAAGCAAACGGTGAACCAAGCGACGGACGTGCCGAAGACCGAAACCAAAATGATACGGCTAATGCTTCCTTCAAACCGAATGCCTAGCCGAAAAGCAGCTACGAGCAATCCGGTCAGCACGGAGATTGGGAACGCCGCCAGCGACATGGCAGGCAATCCCTTCATCGCGGCTAGCGTGACGGGCAGGAGAGCTACCAGCAGCCGCGCGTAGATCCAATTGAGCGCCCCCTCACTGGCTAGCCGGAAAAGCGCGGGGACGAGAAGAAGATTGACGGCGAGCACCAAGATCCATAGGGCCCGCGCTGGCTGAGCCGCCGAAACGAGATGCAAATGCCCGACGTCCGTGCCGGCATACGTCAGGAAGACTCCGGTTAACCCTGTAGCCGAGGCGGCCAAAGCAAATCTGAATTGCGTCCCGGAAAGAGTCGCAGCCACGACGGCGCCGAGCAGCAGTGTAGTGCCGGAGCGCAGCCAAGCTTCCCAAGGCCACATCGTTAAGAAGACCCAGTAGCTACGCCGCTGCGTTACATCGAGCCAAAAGGCATCCATGCGGGCGAAATCGAGCTGTTCTAGCGGGAGCAGGAGCAAAGCGGTGGCGAGGAGCGCGCCGCCAAACGCGAAAGCAAATGCAAGCAGACTGCGTTGCAGTAGGCACATTAAGATTAATGTCCACAAAGCAGGGAGCGCGATCAGTGGGTGCATCGCGATCCCGCCGCCGAGCGCAACCGCACCAACGAAACGGCGGCCATTCAAGACGGCAGCAATAGCAAAAAGGCTGGCAGCTTCCGCGAAAAGGCGGGGCGTGGCGAAGGGCTCACCGTAGGAGATGGTACCCAACACACCGACGCGAGGCGCAAACAATAGTAGACCGACAAATGCCCAGAGGCGCGCACGGCAATCGGCTATAAGCGCCGATGCAAGCGCCCATGCGGCAATCAGCCAGCATGCTTGACCAATGCCGAAGGCGATTGCGTGGGCAGCCTCGAGGCCAAATATCTCTATAACCGGAGCATAGAGGTACGAGAAAGCGGTAAATTGGTCCTGACTGCCGTGAATGAAGTAGAGATCAGTAGAAAAGCTCGCTGGATGCAGCCGAGCGAGTGCCTGGGCTGCATAGAAGCGTGCATCAAGCCAAATGCCATAATAAGGACGAGTGCCGGACCAAACCAGCGCCAGCGCAATAAGGCCGAGTCCGAGTTCGGAGCGGGTCAATGATGCCCCGAGTCTTTGGTTTGAACCCGAGGAACACTCACCCCTGACCATCCTCGCGGGCACTGGACGGCTGAACGCGTTCTGCTCAGATCCGCGCCGGCACCATGCGCCCGCCCTGGTCGGGCGCGTCGCAGCTGGCTTCCTCGTGGTACTCGGCGTCCTGGTTCACCCGCCACACGTCATAGAGCGGCCGCCCCGCCAGGATGTTCCGCGCCGTCAGCATCGCGGTCATCATCGCGTGGTCCTGGTTGTTGTAT
>NZ_JBNXUM010000074.1:0-2279 GCF_050563545.1 Falsiroseomonas sp. HW251 | reverse complement strand
GATGTTGCGGTGACCAAATCGTTTGCTCGGGAGCACAGGGGATGAAGGTAGTGATGTTGCCGTCCGTATCGGGCGGGATCGGGCACATCTCGCGCACCGGCGCGTTGGCGCGGGCGCTACGGCGGCTCGATCCGAGGGTCGAGATTGACTACGTCCTCGACACTGGGCGTCTGCGCCCCTTCAATGTCCAGGCAACCATGCGCCTCGGCTATCGCCCGCGCCTGCTTCCGGAACTGACGAGAGAAAACCGCGATGCGGTCTTGCAGGCGTGCTTCGGCGATGCCGACGCGATCGTGGACGATGCGGCGCGCTATGTCTTCCCCTGGCGGCGGGCGGTGCCGCAGGCGGCCTGGGTTTCCCTGCTGATGTACCCGGTAGGAGACGAGCTTTGGGCGGATTGGCCCTGGCTTATGCAGATGGACGCGCTGGTGTGGCCCTATGCGCCGCGGTTTGGCGTCCCAGCCGAGTTGGACATGTTCGAACACAAGCTGCTGCGCACCGGACCGTTCCTCGAGACGGAGACGACGCCGGAGAAGGCCGCAGCGCGGTCGCGGCTGAACTTATCCAGCGCGGGGCCGGTGGTCGTTTACGCGCCGCGCGGCTTCCCCTTCGGCAGGGAGTTTGGCCACGCCGTGCTCTCCAGTGTGTACGCTGCCGCCAATCGGCTGCGCGCGGCGGGGCGACCTGGCCTTCGGCTCGTGCTTCTGGCAGTCGTCGACAAGGACGAGCTGCGCGGCGTGCCGGGCATGCCGGATCTGCTGCCTGATTGGGTGCAGGTCGAGGGCGTGGTGCCCGCGGCGGAGGCGCTGCTTTACGCTCGCGCAGCGGACATTCTTGTCGCCGAGGGCACCAGCACTATGCACGAGGGCGCCGCGATGCGGACGCCCCTCGTGCTAATACCAGGTCCGATCCGCGAGACGCTCGTCGTAGCGGACGGCCTCAGCCGGCAGGCTGGCGTGCACGCGTTCGCCGTCAGACTTGTCGAAACCGAGCGAGACACGGGAAAGCCGTCTGAGTTCGACGATTTCGCTGTGCTCACCGCCGAGGCGCTGACTGTCGCCTTTGCAGAGATCCTCGCAGGCGGCCGTACGCAGGGCGAGCGCGTGGAACGGGCCCATGCCCTGGTGATCAGCGGCGGCGGGGTGGACGCCGCTGCGCGGCTGGTGCTGGACGTCGCGGCCTGGCGCCGACGCGCCTCAGCGCATGGTTGCGCTCAGAACCTCTTGCGGACGACCGGGCCCGGCTTCGTCGTCCAGGACGGCGATCCGTCCGCGACATAGGGATGACCGGCGCTGTCGAAGAGCAGCCGGTCCATGCAGAGTTGCCGCAGCGGTACGCCGCGCCGGCCCATGTGCTCGAGATCCTCGGTGCCGGGGATGACCGCGCCCTCGCGCACCGCATGGTAGAAGATCCAGTGCTGGCCGATCGCGTCGGTCTGCACGAAGACCTGGCCGCACAGGCCCCATACGGCGTTCTCGGTCAGCAGCGGCCGACCGCTCGGGTTCGGCGTGAAGAGATCGAGCGGGTGATCGCCAGCGCGGAAGCTGTGCGCGCGGTACGGACCGATCCAGGTGCATGCGCTCGAGGCGATCATGATCGGATGGCCGTCGTCGGGGTGCTCGATAACATGCACCCCTTCCCACAGCCGCTCGTCGGGCTCGTGCGGGTTCGGATGCAGCACGGCACGCGGCACCGAGCCCGGTTCGAAGGCGAGGCCGTCCTCCCTGAGTTCCTGGCCGAAGATCGGCGCAAAGCCGGAGCCCCAGTAGAGGAAGCTGCGGCCAAGACGGCTGGAACGGTAATGGCAGGGATCGATCACCGTGAAGCCCGGGCCCCTGCGCAGCACCTGGGGTTCAGCGAAGCCGGTCGGGCCGGAGGAGCGTGCGACGAAGATGCCGTGGCCGTTCTCACCATCGTGCTCGTGGTCGTCGAAACGGAGCGAACCGTAAAGCACCCAGGAATCTGGCCCGAGGCGTCGTACGTCTGGCGCCCAACTCGCCCGATGCCGGCCGTAGTTCGGGATGGGATCCGGCAGGGCGCCGAGCCGCGCGCCGTCAGGGTGGGTTTCCCAGCGCACCAGGTCGCGCGAGCGGGCGACCTTGAACTGACGGCGGGGAAGCGGCTCGTGGTCATCGTCGGTGGCGTAGGACCAATACCACCCCTCCCGGTCGGGGCCGGCCACGGCAGGGTCGGCCCAGGGCTCCTCGATGAGGGGGTTCGCGTAGGTCGTCTCGACGTAGAGATGCACCGTGAGGCTCCTGGCGCGCCCGACAAGCTGA
>NZ_JBNXUM010000073.1:0-3062 GCF_050563545.1 Falsiroseomonas sp. HW251 | reverse complement strand
TCCGGGCTGACCGATCTCGACGCCGACGGCACGGCCGACGACCTTGCCGTCGGCGCCACCGCGACCGGCACCAAGACGGCAACCCTGACCCAGGCGCAGGTCGACGCGGGGTCGGTGACCAACATCGCTACCGGCACCGGCACCGGCACCAACGGCACGACGGTGACCGACACCGATACCAACACCGTGCCGGTCACCCGGACGCCGCATATCGACCTGATCAAGTCGGTCTCGGTCGATGGCGGCACGACCTTCTTCGACGCCAATGCGGCACCCGGGCCGACCCTGCTCTCCGGTACCCCGGTGTTCAGGTATTCGGTCAAGAACGACGGCAACGTCACGTTGTTCAACGTGTCGGTTACCGACGACAACGGAACGCCGGGGAGCACCGGGGACGACTTCCTGGTCACCCTCACCGGACTGGCCGACCTCGACGGCGACGGTCAAATGGATGACCTCGCGGTGGGCGCCACGGCAACCGGCACCGCGCCTGGCGCCTTCCACGCCGGGCAATACACCAACATCGCGAAGGCCAGCGGCACCGGCTCCAACGGCGCGACGGTGACCGACACCGACCCCGCGAACTTCTTCGGCTTCCAGCCCATCGAGTTCACGGGCAACCCGCAGTTCAACTTCCCGAACGACGTCAGCAAGATCCAGCCCAAGCTGCAGGGCGGAAGCTTCACGATCAACGCCCACGCCTACATCTATTGGGACCTCTTCACCTCGGACAAGGACCTCGCGCAGATCAAGCTCGATCCCGCGACCTTCGGCAGCGACTATGCCAACCTCACGGTGTCGATCCTGAAGGTCTGGGACGACGGCGCCGCCGCCGGCCAGCATGGCGACGCGATCTTCCGCGTCTTCGTGTCCAACGAGACGAACACGGCGGTCTCGCTCGCGAACAACACCAACATCGTCTCCTATACGATCGTCGATTCCGCAGGGAATGCGGCCCTGTCGACCAACAAGGGGCTGATCGATCTCATCAACGCCGACCCGCTGATCGGCAACTTCAACAACTTCAGCAACATCGAGAATGCGCTCTCGAAGGACACGGTGGACGGCATCCTGACCAACCCGGCCTCCCTGACGATTAATGCGGACAAGGTCTGGAGCAGCCCGGACGAGACCGGCACCACCAACACCCAGCCGCCGAGCGAGACGCCGAAGAACTACGACGCGCTGGGCGGCAACGATGCGGTGTACGGAAGGAACAACAGCGGCACCGAATCGCTGTCCGGCGGCGACGGCAGCGACATGATCGACGGCCGTGACGGCAACGATGTCCTGAACGGCGGCAACGGCAACGACTTCCTGTTCGGGGGCCTCGGCTCTGACACCCTCGTCGGTGGAGCCGGGAACGATACGCTGCTCGGCAGCTATGGCGGCGACAGCGTGTCCGGCGGAACCGGCGCCGACGTGTTCATCGTCCGCTACGGCGACTTCGAGCGGATTGCAGACTTCAGCAGGAGCGAGGGGGACCGTATCTGGGTGTGGAGCGACAGGCTCGAGACGTCCGCCCCGACGGCCGATGGAACTCCCCCGTCCGTCAGCTATGATCCGGGCACCGGCACCTTGTTCGTGGACGGCCAGCCGGTGGCACTGCTCGAAAACTTGCCGGCCCCGTTCTCCGTCGCGACCGACGTCTTCATCACCTGACCGGGCGCAGCCTGAAACCGGCTACCGGCCCCGCCAGGCGCAATACCTGGCGGGGCGATTTTCTTTCCAGGCACGGGGAGCGCGCAGCTTCCCAGGCCCTCGCCTCGCGATCCGCCCCGCGGCACTGATCCGCCCCAGGCGCGGTGGCGCTCCACGCCCGGGGCGGCTAACTCATGCGTCACCCGGCGTGCCACGGCGCGCGCCTTGCTGGACCGTCGCGCATGACCTCCCTTTTCCGCTCCCTCGGCGGCTCCCGCCGCCGCTTCGACAGCCTCTCCGCGCAGGAGATCCTCGCGCTCGCCATCTCGTCGGAGGAAGAAGACGGCCGGATCTACGCGCTCTACGCGATGCGGCTGCGCGATGCCTATCCCGCCTCGGCCGCCGTCTTCGACGCCATGGCTGCGGAGGAGAACGAGCACCGCCGCCTGCTGATCGACGTCTACCGCGCGCGCTACGGCGACCTGATCCTTCCCATCCGGCGCGAGCACATCGCCGATTTCTACGCCCGCAGGCCGGTCTGGCTGGTCGAGAACCTGCCGCTCGACCGCATCCGGGAGGAAGCGCGCTCGATGGAGCAGGATGCGCTGGCCTTCTACACCGCGGCCGCCGCGCGCACGACGGATGCAGAGGTGCGCAAGCTGCTCGGCGACCTCGCCGCGGCCGAGGCCCGCCATGAGAAGGACGCCGACGAGATCATCGCCGACCGCCTTGGCGACGGCTCCGGCGAGCAGGAGGACGTGGCGGCCAGGCGCCAGTTCGTGCTGACCTGGGTACAGCCGGGGCTGGCGGGGCTGATGGACGGGTCGGTGTCCACCCTCGCGCCGATCTTCGCGACGGCCTTCGCGACGCAGGATCCCTGGACGACCTTCCTCGTCGGCCTCTCCGCCTCGCTGGGCGCGGGTATCTCGATGGGCTTCACGGAAGCCGCGCATGACGACGGCAGGCTGTCGGGCCGCGGCGCGCCGTGGAAGCGCGGCATCGCGTCGGGCGTGATGACCGCGGCCGGCGGGCTCGGCCACGCCCTGCCCTACCTCATCCCGCATTTCTGGACCGCGACGGCGATCGCGCTGGCGGTGGTCTTCGTGGAGCTCTGGGCGATCGTCTGGATCCAGAACCGCTGGATGGAGACGCCCTGGCGACGCGCCATGTTCCAGATCCTGCTCGGCGGCGGGCTGGTGTTGGCGACGGGGATCATCATCGGCGGGTCATAGATCGCGCTGGACAACGGCGATGCGGAACCGGCATGATAGGAACGCGGTCCTTTAGGGGATCCATGCTCTTTGAAACCGTGCATCCGTCCAGGCTGTCAGGCCCGACCGTTTTCGCTGACCGGGCGCTTAGGAAACCTGAATTTGTCCGATGCGGGCGAGGTGTTCAGTGCTTTAGGGCCAAAAATCCTA
>NZ_JBNXUM010000072.1:0-3400 GCF_050563545.1 Falsiroseomonas sp. HW251 | reverse complement strand
ACTCGCCTGACGGCAACGGGGAAGGGCGCCGCACGGCGCCCTTTTCGATTCCGGGACCGGGCATCCATCGCCCGGCCGCGCCGCACGGCCAACCCGGAATGCCCAAGCCCTGTTCATGCTTGCCCGATGGCACCCCAGGCGATGCAGGTTCTGCCCGCGAAGACGGCAATCGCCGCTTCGAGCGACATTTTCCAACCCAACCGATCGTTGAATTGTGCACCGCAGCATCGGTATTCCAGGAGGCCAGAGGGGCAAGCGTCAGGCGGCCGTGACCTTCCGTCCCGCGAGGGATTTCGAAAGGCGATCAGATGCGCGCTCCTCCCCCTACCCTCCCCGGCCGCCGTGCCTTCCTCGGCACCCTCCTCGCCGCCCCGGCGCTGCTTTCGGCCCGTGCCGCCGAGGCCGAGCCCGTGGATGTCGAGCTGGTGCTGGCCGTGGATGTCAGCCGCTCCGTGGACCAGGAGGAGCAGGAACTCCAGTTCCGCGGCTATGCCGCCGCCTTCCGCGACCCGAAGCTGATCGAGGGTATCGCCGGCGGCCCAATCGGGCAGATCGGCGTCACGCTCTTCACCTGGTCCGATTGGCACATCCAGGAGCATCTGGTGCCCTGGATGAAGATCGACGGCCCCGCCGCGGCCGAGCGTGTCGCCCAGGCCATCGACGCCGCCCCGCGCCGGACCTGGCTCTACACCTCGATCTCGGGCGCGATGGATTTCGGCTCCCGCCTCTATGGCCGGGCCTTCGAGGGCACGCGCAAGGTCATGGACATCTCGGGCGACGGCGTGAACAACTCCGGCCGCCCGCTGTCCGAGGCCAGGCGCGACGCGCTTGAGAAGGGGATCGTGGTGAACGGGCTCGCCGTGCTGGACCGCACGCCGCAGCCCTGGTCGGCGGGCCTCCCGCCGCTCGATGCCTATTACCGCGACGAGGTGATCGGCGGCCCCGGCAGCTTCCTCATGGTGGCCGAGGGTTTCGAGGCCTTCGAGCAGGCGGTGAAGCGCAAGATCATCCGCGAGATCGCCTCGGCGCCCGCGCCGGGACCGCTGGTGGAGCGGGCCTACGCCTGAAGCGGCGGGATCTGGCCATCGCGTCGAGCCCCCTCGCAAGCGGGGGAGGGCCGGGGGGGGTGCTTCGTCCAGCGCGACCCCAATCAGGCCGCCACCCCCTCTACACCGCCGCGCTCATCGCCGCGGCCTTGGTCGCCGGCAGCCAGAGGCTCACCACCGTCCCCTCGCCCTCGCGGCTCTCGATCGTCAGCGTCCCGCCGGCACCCTCGGCGAATTGCCGTGCCATCATCAGCCCGAGCCCCGTGCCCTCCCCCTCCGGCTTGGTCGTGAAGAAGGGCTCGCCGACGCGCTTCAAAACCGCCTCCGGCATGCCCGAGCCGGTGTCGGCGACCGACACCCGCACCCAGGGCTGCGCCGCCGCATGCGGCCCGGCGCCGAGCTCGGCCGGCGCCGCGCGGATGCGCACCACGCCCGTGCCGCCCATGGCGTCGCGCGCATTCACCGCCAGGTTCAGCAGCACCGTCTCGAATTCGGCCCGGTCCGCCGACAGCGGCGGCAGGCCCGCCGCCGCCTCGATCTCCAGCCGCATCCCCGACCCCATCAGCCCGCCCATCAGCTCATCGAGCCCGGCCAGCACCTCGGCGGGGCGGAAGCCCTCCGGCGGCTGCGGCGCGGGGCGGCCGAAGCCCAGCAGGCGCCGCGCCACGCGCTGCCCGCGCGCCGCCGCGCTGTCGAGCAGCCCCGCGATCCGCCGCACCTCGCCCGCCGTCTCGGCCCGGCGCTGCAGCAGCAGCGCGCTCGCCAGCACCGCCTGGACCAGGTTGTTCATGTCATGCGCGACGCCCGCGGCGATCCGGCCGAGCGCGGCGCTGCGCTCGGCCTGTCGCAGCCGCTGCTCCGCCGCGGCCCGCGCCTCGGCCTCGGACCGCGCGGCCTCCGATTCCGCCGCCGCGCGCGACAGCGCCTCAGCCTCCCGCCGGGTCGCGCCCTGCGCCATGGCGGTCAGCCCCAGCAGCAGCGCCGCCGCCACCCCCGCCATCCCGCCGAGCGGCAGCAGGCGCTGCCAGAGGGCCGCGCGCAGCGTTGCCGGGCCGATGCCGTAGATGATTGCCGCGGGGTAGTCGCCGACCTGCCGGACGGCGTTCAGCCGCGGCACGCCATCCACCGCCGAGGGCGCGTCGAAGGTCATCGCGCCGCCGGCCCCGCTGGCCAGCGCTCGCATGATCGGCGCATCGGCGGGAAAGCGCATCGGCCCCGGCGTCGGCGGATGCCGCGCGAGCAGCGCGCCATCCGTCCGGACCAGGGCGATGCGATCATCCCCCGACTCCGCCACCGAGGCGTAGAAGCGGGAGAAGCCGTCGGAGGAGAAGGCGGCGACGATCACGCCGGGCGGCTCGCCCTCCGCCGCGCGCCAGGCCCGGCTGAAGGTGAAGAGCCGCCGGCGCGTCTGAGCCGCGACCACCTGCTCGCCGAGATAGGTGCTCGCCACGCCGTAGCGCTGGTGCGCCAGCACGTAGTCGCGCGCGCCCTGGTCCGTCGGCACCAGCGGGAAGGTCGGCCCCGCGCTCGACGCCACCATCCGCCCCTGCGGGTCCACCAGGCCGAAGCCCGCGAGGAAGGGGGTGGATTCGGTGAGCCGGACGAGGAAACGATGCAGCGCCTCGGACTCCGCCATGGTGACCCAGTCCATGCCGGCGATGCGCGCCTCGAGCGCGGTAAGCTGGGCTTCCTGCGTCTCGAAGCTGCGCAGCGCATGCTCGTGCAGCATGTCCACGCTGCGCAGCAGGCGCTGGCGGGCCTCGGACTCGATCTCGCGCCAGGAGATCCAGGCACCGGCCGCGAAGGCGAGCAATGGAAGGCCGACCGCCGCCAGCCAAAGCGAGCGGAAGGCCAGGCGCGCGGGGGCGCCCGGGGGCGGCACGGAAGGCGGGAGCACCGCTCAACACTGCCACTGCAACCGGCCGCGTATCCATCACGAGCGTGCGAGGCTGGACGTGTGCGGGGCCGTCTTCACCGCCCGCGGCCGGTCTTCTCCTGCAACGCGTCGATGCGGATCGAGGCTTCGGCCTTGGTCAGGCCGGGGTCGAAGGGCTCGCCCGCCTCCTCCGACAGGGTCTTGAGGTAGGAGGCCTGGGCCCCGGTCATGCGCTCCTCTCCGGTGGTCCAATCCTCGGGGTCCTTGATGGTGTTGGATCCGGGCTCGGGATCGGCCTTGGGGTTGGGCTGGTGCTGGGGCTGGGTGGTCTTGGCCATGCGGGCTTTCCCTGCGGGTTGAGCGGGGATAACGCTGGCGCCGCGCGGGTGTTCCCTATATGTTCGTTCGATCAAGTTGCCGAGCCATGCCGGCGGGCTGGCTGGCAGCGCGGCAGCCGGGCGGGCCGGGTTACTTTAGG
>NZ_JBNXUM010000071.1:0-3618 GCF_050563545.1 Falsiroseomonas sp. HW251 | reverse complement strand
TCCGACGCTGCCGGGCATCAATGAGCCGGCGGTGGACATGCCGGACGACCTCGCGGAAGCGGTGCACGACATGGCGCTGGCCGCCGCCCAAGCAGATAGCGAGGCAGGGAGGCTGCTGCGATGACAGGCGAGGCAGGGAATTGAAACGCGCACGCACGACTGCACGCGCGCGTATCGCTGCCGAAATTCCCAGGGCCATGCGCTCCCCCGATGTTCTGGTGGCGCCGCGCTCCGTGGAGACCCCGAGGGACCGGGCAACTGCGTGCAGGATATGGTCGAGGCCGCTCCCGGCGGAATTAGCGTCTCCAGCCATGCGGGTACGAGTTTGATTGACGGCGGCGCCGGGGTCGGGCGGGATTGGGGGCGCCGGGCCCGCGTGGCCGCCGAGCCCTCATTTTCGGGTCTTGCCGGCCGGGAGATTGGCAGATGTCGGAAATCCATGATTGCCCCGGTGGTCCGCCTCCGTCGGCCGGGCCGCTGCGCCATGCGGCGGAGCGGGCGCTGCGCCTGGCGACCGCCTACCAGGCGTCCCGCGCGCTGCACGCGGCGCTCCGGCTGAACCTCCCGGACCTGCTGGCCGACGGCCCGCTCGCGGCCGACAACCTCGCCCGGCTCGCGGGCGCGCACGCGCCGTCGCTGCGGCGCGTGCTGCGCGCCCTAGCCGCCTACGGCGTCTTCTCCGAGGCCGCCGACGGCCGGTTCGCCCTCGGACCGCTCGGTGCCGCCCTGCGGACAGGCGCGGCCGGCTCGGTGCGCGACCTGGCGCTGATGTGGGGCGACGAGGACTACTGGGTCACCTGGGGGGAGCTGGAGCGGTGCGTGCGCACCGGGCGGACCGCGGCGGACCTGCTCTTCGGGGCCGAGGATGCGTTCCGCCGCTACGCCGCCGACGCGCGCTTCGGGGAGGTGTTCAACGCCGGCATGACCGCGCTCTCGGCGACCGTGGCCGCGGCCGTCGTGGCGGCCTACGACTTCCCGGCCGACGGCGTCGTGGTGGACGTCGGCGGCGGCCGGGGGCGGCTGATCGCGGACATCCTTCGGGCGCGGCCGGGCCTGCGCGGCGTGCTGATCGATCTACCGGGCGTGGTCGAGGGTGCGCCGCGGCTGCTCGCAGAGGCGGGCGTGGCCGACCGCTGCGAGGTGGTGGGCGGCGACATGTTCGCCGGGGTGCCGGAGGGCGGGAACCTCTACGTCCTATCACGGGTGATCGACAGCTTCGACGAGGCGCGCGCGGTCTCCGTGCTGGCGACATGCCGCCGCGCAATGGAAGGCGCCGGGCGCGGGCAGCGCCTGCTGCTGGTCGAGCCGGTGCTGCCCGACCGGATCGAGGCCACGGCGTCACCGACGGTCCAGGAGGACATGCTCATGGACCTTACCATGCTGGTGCGCACCGGAGGATGCGAGCGCACGGAGGCAGAGTACCGCGCCTTCCTCACCGCCGCGGGCCTGCGGCTCGACCGGGTCATCCCGACAAGGGCGGCGGTGAGCTTGGTCGAGGCCACGCCCGCCTGAGCTTCCGGCGGGCCCGCCCCGGCTACCCGAAAGGCCGCCGGAGCCACGCGCGGCACCGCAGCGAAGGCAAGCTTCTCCGACGGATTGAATCTAGCGAAGCCGACGCCTTACCCGCGCCGCAGGCCTTGCTGGCCGCGCGCGATCGCTTTGACCCCGCGCTCCTGCTCCATGCCTTCGGCATCCGCGATGGGGGAAGATTGCCCGCCGCCAACATCGTATCATTTTTGTATCGATTTGTACCTGTTGACGCGAACATGACCGCCGGTCATTGTTAGGCGGCCGACGTTCAACTTTTTGGACACACGGCAGAAAAGGGGGATCATCGTGCTCAAGCAAGTAAAGGCGCTCACGCGTCGCGGGACGGATCTGGCCTTTCAACTCGCGAAGGACAACAAAGGCGTGACGGCGGTTGAGTACGGCGTCATCGCGGCGCTTATCATCGTCGTCTGCATCGTTGCGCTCGTGACAGTCGGTACTAACCTCAACACGACCTTCACCACCATCGGCGGAAATCTCACCCGCTGAGATCGATCCAGCGCGGCGCCGCCAGGGTTGTCTCACAGACTCGCGCATAGCTAAGCTGGCGGACGCGTACCAGGCGCTCACCGACGTGCGTCCTAGTACCAAGTCGCTAATCTTCGCTGTCTGACAGAAAGCCCCGCTGGCCAGGGCAGCGGCCAGCGGGGCAGAGGTAAGCGCAGCAGGCCATCACTCGACGCATCCACGGACGAGAGCAAAGGGGTTCTCTTCGGCCTGCGAGAACGATACGAACGGCTACTGAGTCGGTTCCCTTAGCGCAATCACCGATGGCGGCGCGGAAGACTGAGCCGCCGCACGGCCGTCAAGAGCATCAGCCCCATGGTCAACAACTTCCGCAATGATCCGCATTGCCGGAGTCGGAAGGTGCTTCATAAATTGCCGATGCGACTGGGGCGGAGGCGCGTGCGTGACCGACGATGCTGCATTGTGCGAGAATTGGTCAGAGCCGATCACCGCGATCTGTCGGCGCGCCAGCTCGCCGTTTTCCTCACGGCCTATCTTAGCGGGCAGGCGCACACAGTTCGCGGCTTGGCCGCGGATCTGAACGTGTCGAAGCCTGCGATCAGCCGTGCGCTTGACCGGCTCGGCGAGCTGAATCTGGTCCGCAGGAAGACTGATCCAGCGGACCGGCGCAGCGTAGTGACGGTCAAAACCGCGGATGGCATGCGCTATCTGGACGTGATCCGCCGCGCCATGGCCGCAGCGGCCGCGCAGAGCCAGTCGCAGCCCGAGCCTGCTCCAGAGGAGCAAGTCAGACGCGCTGCACGTTCATAGGCGGCTTCGGTAGCAGGAACTCTGGCCGCCGACACGCAGCGCTGACACCGCGAACTGCACCGGGCGTTCGAAGAATGCCGGGCAGAACGTGAAACCGAGGCAGTTCGGTCTCTCCGCCGTCCGCGCGGCGCCCGAGCCCACAGGCGACCTGCTCCGCAGCAGGGCCTGTACGCTCCCTCGCACCGCCCCGCAGCGCTGCGCTGATTTCGGCGTCGCGACCGGGAAGACGGGACGTTCACGAAAAACTGGGCTGCTCGGGAACGCATCGATGGGGAGAGCAATCTTGCGCGGCCATGCTCGCTGACGCTCACTTCCCTGCGGCATTAGCTGCGCCGGCATCAGTGACCGAGACGGGGGAGGGCGGCTTGACCAGCTGGCCGGCGAGACCAAGCCGACGATCGGGCGACCGGTAATGCTGAACTTGCTGAGGCGCGGGGCGTCCCGTCGTGCCGCCGCTCCCCATCGCTAGGGAGTGCGCGCTGATCGACGTGGCGGCGCAGTTGTTCCGCACGAAGCACCAGCTGCCGGAGGAGGTCCCGTGGTGAGCGAACAGGAGAGGGAAGACGCACGGACCGCACGCGCCCATGACGCGGCGCGGCTGGCGAAGGCCCATGAACTGCTGGCCGAGGAGGAGGCGCGCGCCATGGAGACGGCGCGACACCATCTGCGGCAAGATCCTGGCGCTCCCTTCTACGTCGAGGCGTCGCGGCGCGACGAGGTCGAGGGCTCCGACAACATGGTCGGCGTCAAGATCATTGTCTTCTCCCTGACGAAGGAGATGGCGGACGAGAT
>NZ_JBNXUM010000070.1:0-4404 GCF_050563545.1 Falsiroseomonas sp. HW251 | reverse complement strand
CCACCGGGTACCCGGGCTGGGGCCATGGGGGGCACCCCCGGTGTGTATGCGCCCGGTCGTCGGAGGATCGCCGAGTTGAGGTGATACCACTCGCAGCGGCGCTCCATCGAAGTCTACGGTGCCCGGGCTGGCGCACGCTGCCACGGATCACGAGCAGAACTTCGCCATGCTCGCCACCCCATCGGCAGGCTAGCCAGCTCGGCCAGTGAACCATCCAGCGATACGACCCTGCGAAGGGCGACGACCCGGGCGTCTTCCTCCTTCGCCTGAGCGCCGGTGAGAAACTGCCATCCGCCATCGTCCTCATCGTGCGACACCGCCAGAATCGGCGCTTGGCCTTCCAGCACCTGACGCACGGTGAGCACCGCGACGTTGGGTGGATCGTCGAAGGGCCACGCGTCTCATCCCGTTCCGGCATGGTCGGCTCACCGCCTCTCGTTGCTCTCATCCGGAGGGAGCACCCGCATATCGAAGAGAACGAAGAAGATCGTCGTGCATGGCCCTGTCTCCGTCCAGGTCCCTTCGGCGTCGAGGATGCGCCCTGCCACGGCGAGCATTTCGAGCCCCTCAGGCCGGCCGCCTCTCCACTGAGCGTCAGTTAGCAGACTGAGGCCATGCCGCTCGCCGAAAGCGCGCACCTGTTCCAGCCCGCGCCGGCTGCCGGGTGGGATGGAGGGATTTGCCCACGTCCACAGGAACGTCTCGCCCGCCGTGGAGCCGACGGCGCAAACATCAGCCTCTACATTAACCCTGCCGGTGCCCGGCCCTATCCTGATCCTCGCCTCCGCGAGGTCCCACCGGTAGGGCGCGTCGTCCAGGCCGAACGCGCGATCCAGGCGCGGTTCCGAGCGTCCATGAGGGCGACCGCTTCGCGGCTCCACGCGGCCCAGTCCACGTCAGTCACGTTTGTCCTCCGGCCCAGGTGCAGGTCCCGATGGTGAACCGCTCCCGGATGACGGACGACGGGCCGAACAACGACACCTCGAACACGGGACCATGATCTGGCGGCACATCAGCTCGTCCGACCAATCGTTGAGTGCCGCCATCGTCCTGGAAGATCTGCATGCGCCCTTTTCCCGACTTTCGACCTGCCGTTTCATTGCGCCTTCGAAATTGCATATATATCGTAACATAGTCGCGACACCGAAGCGTGTTCAGCGGAGTCGGACGCACGGTCGAAGACCGGCGGGCTTGTCTCCGTCATGCCCCAGGCGTGCTGCACGCACACGCCGAGCGCGGCGAAGCCCTCGATCAAGGCGTGCGGGACGGCCGAGCCGCCGCTGCCGATGCGCTTGAGCGTGCGCGACCTAACACCGCGCTCCCGCAACTCCTGCAGCACACCAAGCCAGATGGCGGGCACACCGCAGGCGTAGCTCGGCGCCTCCTCATCGATCAGGCGAACGAGGCTTGCGGGGTCAAGGTGGCGACCGGGCAGGATCAGCGATGTGCCCGCCATTGGGGCAGAGTGCGGGACGCCCCAGCCAGCCGCGTGGAACATGGCGGCACAGGACAGCGCGCGGTCGCTGGAACGCAGGGCGATGGCATCGGCACTGTTCACCGCCATAGCGTGCAACAGCTGAGCCCGATGGCCGTATAGCACACCCTTGGGCCGCCCTGTCGTGCCTGAGGTGTAAGACAGCGCGCTCGCCGTGTCCTCGTCGAACACCGGCCAGTCGGGCTCTTCCTTTGCCTCGGCCAGCAGCTTCTCGTAGGCGTACAGCGAAACGCCAGCGATAGAGGACGGCAGATCGGCCTCCGTGCACAGGAAGACCACGCGGCGGAGCTTCGGCAGGCGCGGGGCGAGTTTGTCCATCAGCGAGACGAAGCTCAGGTCAACAAAGGCGGCCTGATCCTCGGCGCGGTTTAGACTGTAGCCGATGTCGTCGGGCGCAAGCCGCGGGTTCATGGTGTGGCAGACCGCGCCCATGCCGGGGATTGCGTAATACAGCTCGAGATGCCGGTACGTTACTGCAGGACTTCGGCAGTTACGCCGCGCGAATTCGCGAGGTTGCTCGCAATTTACTAGAGTGACACGCGTTTCGAGGCAGCTTAATTCCGCTCTGACTGCGAGCCCAGCGATCGTACTGACACCTGCGTTCGACGTGCCGCTGCCGGTAGTAGCGCCTTTGCGGCACGGCTGACTGCACCGTCGCAGCGAGCGCGAACCGGGACCGATGCGCCGCTGGTGCGCTCGACCTTCTGCCGCGTGCAAGGGGGCAAGTTGATGGACGGCATCTTCGCGAGCTTCCGCAACCCGGACACCGCCATCGTCTTCGAGGACGACGGCAGGGTCGCTTACGCCTACTGGATCGGCACGGATGGTCGCGCAAACGGCGATGTCTGGCTCTATAATCGGCTCAACACGCCTGTCGCCCCCGAATGGAAGGACCGCAGCAAGGCGCCCTTCCCCAACCCGCTGGCCTACGCGCGGACGACGCTCGTCTTTACCCTTCCGGAGGCGGCGGCGGATGTCGGCGTGGTTTGGAGCGCGGACGGGAAGGAGGCCAGGGTCGTCATCGGCGGGGTTACCGCCGGCGTGTTGGAGGCAGGCGCAAAGCCGGGCCGGGCAGCGATGGCGGCGAAGGACGGCCCAATGGCGCGGTGCCTCGCGCCGTGATGGCGGCTTACAGCCATGATGCCAGATGGTGACGCTGTGATCGGCACGCTGGAGGTTCGGGCAGCATGCGCCACGGGATCTCACAGACAACAGAAGATCGCGTTGACGATCTCGCGCATAGGCCAGTCGCGCGGATGTAGCTGCAGTAGCGGTGCTCGGTTCTCCTCGGTTCATATCGTGCGAGATCCCAGGTGACTGGGCTCGCCAGCCGCGCCATGGCGTTTGCGGAGCGGACGCGAGCGAGGAAGATGCCGGTCTTGCCCCACGGGCGCGGCGTGTTGGCGCTAAGCGCCTCGAGACAGGAGCCGGCCGATGAAGCGCGTGGACATCACCGCCTACGGCACCCCTGAGCAGGTGGCGCTCTGCGTCGAGGTGCCGGACCCGGGCCCGCCGGGGCCGAGTGAGGTCACGTTCGAGGTGCTGGCCTTCCCGATCAATCCAGCCGACGTGATGTTCTGCCGCGGCGTCTATCGGCTCAGGCCGCCGCTGCCCGCCACACCCGGCGCCGAGTGCGTCGGGCGGGTTTTGGCCGCCGGTGACGGAGTGTCGCACGTCGCGCCTGGCGACCTGGTCATCAATCTGCAGCGCGAGAACTGGGCGCAGCGGCGCCGCGTGCGTGGCGATGACGTTGTCCCGCTGCCGGCCGGAATAGACCTGCGGCAGGCCGCCATGGTGCGAATTAACCCGCCAACTGCGATGCTGATGCTGACCGACGTGGTCGCTCTGGAGGCTGGGGCGTGGGTGTTGCAGAACGCCGCCAACTCTGCGGTCGACCGACTGCTGGTCCGCTTCGCCAGGTCGCGCGGGTTGCACACCGTCAACGTCGTCCGCCGCGAGGCGTTGTTCTCGGAGCTTACAGCGCTCGGTGCCGACATCTGCTTGGTGGACGGGCCGGATCTGGCCGAGCGCGTGCGTGCGGCGGTTGGTGGAATTCCGATCCGCCTGGCGCTGGATGCGGTGGCGGGGCACGCGACGAGGCAGCTCGCAGCGGCGGTGGCGGACGGCGGGACGGTTTGCAATTACGGCGCTATGACCGGCGAGGATGTGGTGGTGGGCTACGCCGACCTGATCTTCCGCGGGGTGAGCGTGGTAGGCTTCATGCTGGGCCCTTTCCTTGCCCGGCGCAGCCCGGCCGAGGTGCGAGCGCTCTATGCGGAGATTGCGACGCAGGTGGGCGGGGGCAGCTTGGGGGCGTCCGTCGAGGCGGTCTACTCCATCGAGGACATTGGGGCGGCGCTGGCACATGAGCAACGGACCGGTAGGAGTGGCAAGGTCCTCGTGGCGCCCAATGGCATGATCTGAGCCGGGCAAATGGGCTGCCGCCGGTTGCAACTGGCCGCGCGCCACCGTGAGAGCCAGCTTACGCAGCGATCGGTGTCGTGCAGCGGTGGATCCGGGGAGGCGATCGAATGTCCGAAAACTCCGCAGCTCACCTTGTGTCATCGCTGTTTGCTGCTTTCTCCAATGGAGATCGGGAGACGGCAGAGCGGCTAATCGCCCCCGATTTCCACTTCACCAGCCCCTTCGATAACGGGATCGACCGCGCTTCGTACTTCGCCATCTGCTGGCCAAACAGCGGCAGCATCGCCGCCTTTGACCTCGAACACATCCTCGAAGCCGGCGGGAAGGTTGCCGTCACCTACGTCGCACGCACGCAGGACGGGAGATGCTTTCGCAACACCGAGGTGATGACATGCCGCAATGGGCAGATTGCAGCGGTGGAGGTGTATTTCGGTTGGTCGGTTCCGCATCAGGTTCCGCCTGGCTGTCATGTCACCGAGCGGTGA